>JANPGL010000550.1:0-7640 GCA_031423915.1 Actinomycetes bacterium
GCTGGTCGCCGCGACCACCCCGGTCGCCGGCGGCTGACCGCGACCCTGCCCCCGACTACTCGATGCGACAGTGCTCGGGCACGAGCATGGCGAACAGCACCGGGATGCCCCGCAGCCGGCGGGCCGGGCTGCTCACAACTCGACCAGCTCGAACAGCGCCGCCGCTTCGACGCCCAGCTCGGGCCCGGCGGCCGAGGCCATGGCACGCAGGAACGGCTCCGGATCCTTGCCCGCGGTGCCCGGCTCCAGCGCATCGAGGTAGGTCTGGTGCTCGCACAGCGAGGCCACGCCCGCCGCCAGCGTGGCGGTGACGTCGACACCGTGACGGGCGCGCGGCGAACCGCCATAGAGGGCGAACCGGACACCCGACCACGGCTCGCCGCCCACGCCGGGGAACAGCCAGCGGTTGCCGGCGTCGCGGGCGGCGTCCATCATCGCCACGCCCACCACCCGGTGGTCGACGTGGTTGAAGCTGCCCGGCCACTCGTCGCGGAAGTTGATGCCTACGAGCACCTCGGGCCGATGGCGTCGGATGACGCCCGCCAGGTCACGACGCAGCGCTATCGATGGCTCGACGAGACCGTCGGGGTGGCCCAGGAACTCGACCTCGGTCACGCCGACGACCGCCGCGCTCCGTCGCTCGTCGTCCTGGCGGAGCGCGGCACAACGGTCGGGAGGGAGCGAGTCGATGCCCGCCTCTCCCGAGGTGACCATGCAGTAGACGACGGTCTTGCCCTGCCCGGTCCACCTGGCGACGGCGCTGGCCGCGCCGTACTCGAGGTCGTCGGGGTGGGCGACGATGGCCAGGGCGCGCGTCCAGTCCTCGGGCACGGTTTCGACGGTCACGATGGTCCCCCTCGGGCTCGGCACGAACCGTCGACGCTAGCGGCCGTCGGCGTCGGGACGAGCAGCGACGCATCCGAAGGCGGGTGCACGACCGCGGCAGAAGCGCGCTGGTCCCTAAGCTGACCGGCCTCCCCCTTCACCCGAGGTCCACGATGTCTCCTGCGTCCCCCACCTCCGTCGTCGTCGGTCTCGACGTGGGCGGCACCAAGACCAACGCCACGGTGCTCGACGTCGACGGCACGTTCCTGGTCGACGAGATGGTCGAGGTGCCCAGCCGCGTGCACGACGGTCCCGAGGGCGCGCTCGACGCCATCGCCGCGGTGATGGCCAAGGCCCTTACGCGGTGCGGGATAGACGGTCGACGCGTCGTCGCCGTCGGCCTCGACACGCCCGGGCCCGCCAGCGCACGCGGCGTGATCTCGTCGAAAGGGGCCACCAACTTCGCCGAGCGCGAGTGGTGGGGCTTCGACTTCCGCGCCGCGGTGGAGGCGCGGCTGAAGCTGCCGGTCGTGTACTCGAACGACGGCAACGCCGCCGCGTTGTATGCCCACATCCGCCACTTCGGCCTGCGCGCCGGCGAGTGCTCGTCGATCTCGGCCATCGTCGGAACCGGCCTGGGCGGCGGGGTGATCGAGCACGGGGCGATCATCGCCGGCGTCAGCGGCAACGCCGGCGAGCTGGGTCACGTCCACATCCCCATGGACGGCCTGCTCGAGCCCGGGCAGCCGACCCCGCGCTGCAACTGTGGCTTCGTGGCCGACCTCGAGAGCGTCGCGTCGCTCACCGGCATCCGCAACAACCTGCTGCCCTACTGGCTCACGCGGTACCCGGACCATCCGATCCACCAGATCGCCTCGGTCGACGACGCCGCCAAAGCCGTGCGCGGCTACGGCGAGCGTGGCGACGAGATGGCCCGCCACATCTTCGAGCAGCAGGCCATGGCCATCGGGCGGATGTTCACCATCGCCTCGCGCTTCACCGACCCCGACGTGTTCTTCGTGGGCGGCGGCGTCACCGAGGCCGAGCCGGAGTTCCGCGACTGGTTCGTCGCGCGGGTCCGCGTTCACACCGACCTGCGCGAGGAGCAGGCCGACGTCTGCGCGTTCGCACTGGTTCCGGATCTCGACATGGCCGGAGCGCGCGGCGCCGCGGTGCACGCGCTGCGCACGCACTGACCAGCGGCGGCATCGAACCGACCCGCTCCTCCAGCCACGGCGCGGCCACGCCAGGCTTCTGGCGCGTCGGGGCGCGCCCACGGGGCGCATGCACCCGCTGGCATCAGGGATCGGGGTAGTAGGTTCGAAGGCGATGCTCAGTGAGCGCGTGACGCTGTACGGCGATCTGCTCGATCAGAGGCAACTCGCGGCCGTGCTCGACGAACTGGACGCCCTGGGGGTGTCGACCAGGGTGCGCAGGTTCCTCGTCGGTGAGCATGCCACCGATCCGTCGGTTGCCGAGCTCACGATCACCGCGCCGTCACGGGTCGAGCTGCTGCGGGCCGTACGGCGTGCCGGTGAGCTGGGAGCGGTGCTCGACGAAGCCGAGGCCGAGCTGGTGGCGGCCGACCTGGACGGCGTGCTCCCGGAGGGCTTCCACTCCACGACCAACTTCGCCACCTTCGTCCTGCACGAGGGGCACGCCGTCGAGGTCGAGAACATCGAGATGGACTGTGGGATCCGGTTGTGGCGGGATGGCGATCGCTGGCGCGCCGCGACGTGCGCCATGCACAAGGCTCGCCGTGGCGACCTGTTCGTCGTCGGCTACGACGGGGTCCGCATCGCGGTTGATGACGATCCGACCGCCGACGACGTCGACTTCCGCTTCATGAGCAACGAGATCTCTACGGAGCGACCCAAGCGCCGCATGATCGCCCACGCGGCAGACGCCATGAGGCGAACACGGGCCGCCGGGCACGACGTCGTGCTGGTCGGCGGTCCCGCCATCGTGCACAGCGGTAGCGGACCGCTGCTGGCCCGGCTGATCGAGGCTGGGTGGATCACCGTGCTGCTCGCGGGGAACGCCTTGGCCGCGCACGACATCGAGGCGAACATGCTCGGCACCTCGCTCGGCGTCGACCTGACGTCCGGCCGTTCCGGGCCGCATGGCCACACGCATCACCTGCGGGCGATCAACCGCGTGCGACGCGCAGGCTCGATCGCCGCCGCGGTCGCCCAGGGCCTCATCACGGGTGGCATCATGCACACCTGTGTCACCACCGGCACACCGTTCGTGCTCGCCGGGTCCATACGCGACGATGGCCCGCTTCCCGACGTGGTCTCGAACATGCCGGAAGCCACCGATGCGATGCGGGCCGTCGTCGGCAACGCCGGAACCTGTTTGATGGTCGCGACCATGCTCCACTCGATTGCCGTCGGGAACATACTGCCGGCGCGGGTCAGCACGTTCTGCGTAGACAGCAACGCCGACACGGTGATCAAGCTCACCGACCGAGGCACCCATCAAGCGGTCGGCATCGTCACCGACTGCGAGTACTTCCTCACCGAGCTGTGCGTGCAGCTCGGCGTCTCCGCCCAGGTGTAGCTCAGCGGCCTGCGAACTCGGCGCCGAGGCGACCGTGGCGATGGCGCGTGACGGTGACCGACTGCTCGCGGAGCCAGTGCGGCAGCTCGATCGACGGCTCGCCGACCGGTGCGCTGTCGTCGAGGGGCAGCGCCGCGGCGTGGGCGGCGCGCCGCACGACATCGGACGTCGGCCCGAGCACTCGGAGGCGGTCAGCGGCGGTGGACGCGAGCCGCGTGGCGAACGCTTCGTCGGACTCGTCGCGGGCGAACGACAGCTGGGCCTCGGCGCCTGCGGTAGCTGCAGCCATGCGGATGAGATCCACGTCGCGTTCGGCGACGCCGGCGGCGACGCGCACGATCACGCCGTTGGGCAACGGCCGGTAGCGGAAGCCGTTGCGCTCGGCGTGGAGCCCGGTCACGTCGATCTCGACCGAGCCGACCTCGGCCATCCAGCGTCGGTAAGTGGCCGCAACGTCGACGATCGGCTGACCGGTGTCGGTCCAACGCTGCAGCGTCGAGAGGTAGTTCGGTCCACCGGCTTTCGCTGTCGGACCCACGGCCGAGCGCTTCCAACCGCCGAACGGCTGGCGGCGCACGATCGCCCCGGTCGTGCCACGGTTGACGTAGAGGTTGCCGGCCTCCACTCGCTCGATCCAGCGGGTGACCTCGCCTTCGTCGAGCGAGTGGATCCCAGCTGTCAGGCCGAAGTCGACGCCGTTCTGCAAGTCGATGGCATGATCGAGGTCGCCGGCCCGCATCACGCCGAGCACGGGTCCGAAGCACTCGGTGCGATGGAACCAGGAACCCGGCGCGACCCCGAGCCTCACTCCCGGGGTCCAGTACTCGCCGTCCGCACGTTCGAGCCGATGCGGCTCGACGAGCCAGGTCTCGCCCGGCTCGAGGGTCGTGAGAGCCCGCGTGAGCGACGGCCCCGGCGCGCCGATCAGGGGCCCGACGTCGGAAGACGGATCGACACCCGGGCCGACCCGCAAGGTGAGCACCGCATCGCAAAGGCGGGCCAGGAACTCGTGATCGTCGTACAGGTCGGCTTCGACGATGGCGAGGCTGGCGGCCGAGCACTTCTGCCCCGCGTGACCGAAGGCCGACTTCACGAGGTCCTTGATGGCGAGATCGATGTCGGCCATCGCGGTGATGACCAGCGCGTTCTTCCCACTGGTCTCGGCGTGCAGCCGCATTTCCGGCCGCCACCCGAGGAACATCTGCGCCGTGTCGAACGAGCCGGTCAGGATGACGGCGTCGACGTCGGGGTGGGTGACCAGACGACGGCCGGCGTCGTCGTCGGGGGTGCGCACGAACTGCACGACCTCGCGCGGAACCCCCGCGGCCCAGCAGCACTGGGCGACGAGCCATGCCGTGCGCGCCGACTGTGGCGCCGGCTTGAGGATCACCGTGTTGCCCGCGGCCAGTGCGGCGAGCACGCCGCCCACCGGGATGGCGCACGGGAAGTTCCACGGCGGCGTCACCACCACCGTGCCGAGCGGGGTGGACGTCACCGATCCGCTCGCGGTCAGCGCGCCGAGGCGCATCGACTCGCGGCTGTAGTAGCGGGCGAAATCGATGGCCTCCGAGACCTCGGGGTCGCCTTCGCCGACGGTCTTGCCGGCCTCCTCCGCCATGACGGCCAGCATCTGGCCACGACGCGACGCGATGGCGTCGCCGACGCCATCGATCAGGGCGGCGCGTTCGCGCACCGGCCACGAGGTCCACGACGGACGAGCCGCGAGGGCGACGGCAACGGCACGGTCGACCTCGGCGATGCCGACTTCGGCCGGCACGTCGGTGGAGGGCGGTGCGGCAAGCCCTTCGGCGAGCCAGGCTCGGTTCGCAGGGCGGGTGAAGTCGGTGTCGGGCTCGTTCCGGAAGGGAGCGTCGATCCCGATCGGGGCAACCGGCAGTGAACGATCCTGCGTTCGATGGGGATCGGTACGCACCGAGCGCCTCGCCGCCACGGCGGCACGGAACTTGTCGGCCTCGGTGCGGAACTGCTCGTTGCCAGCTTCGAGGTCGAACACGTGGGTGAGGAAGTTGTCGGGCGACGTGTTCTCGTCGAGGCGGCGCACGAGGTAGGCGATGGCGGCAGCGAAGTCGTCCCGACGCACGATCGGGGCGTACAGCAAGAGGTCGCCCGCCTCGGCCCTGACGGCGTCGGCCTGGGCGACAGCCATGCCTTCGAGCATCTCCAGCTCGAGTCGGTCGGCACGGCCGCGCCCGGCGAGGTCGCGTTGCGCCAGCAGCCCCCATGCGAGGTCGAACAGGTTGTGGCTGGCGAGGCCGATCCGGACGGCATCGTCGTAGCGTTCGTCGAGCAGCAGATCGAGCAGCGCTTTGTAGCTGGCATCGACATCGGCCTTCGAGCCGTAGGGTGCGAGCGGCCAGCCGCGCATCTCGGCATCGACGTCTTCCATGGCGAGGTTGGCACCCTTGACGACCCGGATCTTGATGCGTCCTGCCTCAGCGGCGTGGCGCGCCCGTGCCCACTCGGCCAGCCGATGCCCGAAGGCGTGCGCATCGGGCAGGTATGCCTGCAGCACGATGCCCGCCTCGAGCCCCGCGAACTCGGGCTCGTCGAGCACGCGGGTGAACGCGTCGACGGTCAGGCCGAGGTCGCGATACTCCTCCATGTCGAGGTTCACGAACTTGGCCGGCCGGTGGGCGGCGGCCGCCCGGTACAGCTCACGCAGCCGATCGCTGACCGCCGAGACCGTGGCGTCGAAGGCGAGGGCCGAGACGTTCGGGCAGACGGCCGAGATCTTCACCGACACGTAGTCGACGTCGGGCCGGGCGAGGCGGGCGAGGATCAAGTCGAGCCGGTGCCTCGCTTCGCGGTCGCCGAGGATCGCCTCACCGAGCACGTTGACGTTGACGCGGACGCCTGCGTCCCGGCGTGCGGCGCTGTACTGCGCGAAGGCCGGGTCTTCGGCCGGGATGATGACCCCGTCCGACTCCGCTCGCAGCCGGCGACGCACCAGCGGCATCACCACGCCGGGAAGCAGCGGGGCGAGCTGTCCGGCGGCGCGCAGCAGCGCCCGGTCCACCAGGCCGAAGCCCGACAGATCGCCCGCTCCGACCACCGCAGCGAGGTGGCGTGCGGCGCGCCGGTCGTGGCCGATGCGGCTGACCTCGTCGGTGAGCGCGAAGGTGACCTCCTTCGCCGACGAGCTCCGGATCAGGCGGGCCAAGCGTGCAGTGCGCCGGCGCTGACGAACCGGGGCGCTGCGTTCGGCCGCCCGGGCGCGGGTGACGAGGGCGGCGGCCAACGCCACCGCGGCTTCGACCCGGTCGGTATCGGTGAGAGGGGATGGCATGACAGAGCACTCCGTGGATCCATTCGACGGCGCCATCGCCTGGCCGGCCATGGCCGAACGACCCGAATCTCCAGCACCATCCGTACACCCGCTGCGGCCGACCTGCGAGCATCGAGCCCGAGCTCGTTCTCACATGGCGTCGACCTTCGGCATGATGTCCTCCTTCAGCCGCTTGAGATCGTCGAGCGTCTTCGACACCGGCACGTCCGCGAACGGCGGCCACAGGAGCGGCATCGTCAGCCCGGCCTCCTTGTACCGCTTGAGGTTGTCGGTGATCTGCGCCGCGGTTCCGGCCATCAGGTTGCTGAGCTTGCCGTTCGGCGTCTGATCGGTCGGTTCATCGGTGATGACGAACCAGATCATGCTGCACATCTCGAAGCCGTCGTCGAGCGAACGAGAGCTGCCCATCTCGCCGAGCTCACGTTGGATCTCGGCTTTCCACTTCGTGATCTCCTCCGGCGTGTCCTGGATGCCGATCCAGCCCGACAGGTTGTACTTGGCGATCCGGTTCGCCGAGCGCTTCGGGTCCTTCAGCCCGCTGAAGAAGATCGGCGGGTGCGGTGACTGCACCGGCTTGGCGCCGAACCCGCACCGTTCGAAGTCGGCGAACTCGCCGTGGTACTCGAAGACGTCGTTCGTCCAGATGCCCTGCATGATCTCGATCGTCTCGCGCACGTGCTTGTGCCGCTTCGGGAAGATGTGGGCGGCGCTGGCGGCGGCGAACTCCTCGGGCATCCAACCGGAGCCCACGCCCACGTTGATGCGGCCGTTCGACAGGTGGTCGACCGTGGCGATCTCCGCCGCCAGCACGGCCGGCGCGCGGTAGGGCGTGTCGGTGATGCTCATGCCGATGCGTACCTTCGTGGTCTTCGCCGCCAGGTAGGGGATCAGCGGCCAGCCCTGCAACCACTCGCCTCGCGCCGACACCGGCAGCACCTTCGGGAAC
>JANPGL010000551.1:0-8892 GCA_031423915.1 Actinomycetes bacterium
CGTGCATAGCCCTGACCGGCGCAGGGAGGCGGGCCAGGAGCTCAGGCGGTGCAGGAGCGATGTACCCGGACAGGGTGATCGTGGCCGTGCGAGGCGACCACGACACGATCCGAGCCGCGGAGAGCCGCGCGAACGCCCGGACCACATGCCGGCGACCCGCCCCGTGGTCGTCGCCTCGACCGACGAACGCGCCCAGCTCAGCCAAGTCGATCCTGCTCGACGAGCGGGCGAGTGCGTAGGCGAGATGCCGCGCGACGAGCGTGGCGGTCGGGCCCAGGTGGGCGGCCCACACCAGATCCAGATACGGGCCGGTCAACCCCCACCGCTGCTCGAGCCGTCGGGGACCCGGACCAGTCGGGCCCGTTCCGGTTCCCCGACGCCCGGTTCGCGATCCACACGCGGGTACCTGCCCCCCACCAGCCGCCAGACGGGACCGGGACGGACAGGCTTAGCCCGACCGGTTTCAACGACGCGTTCAACGACGCGCCGGTCACGGAGTGTGGGTTCAACGACGCGCCGAACCGCGTCGTCGACCACCAACCGTGACGGCCAGGCAGTCTTTGCTAACCGCGATGAAACTGACCGACACGTCAACGACGCTTCGCTGAACCCGCGTCGTCGAAGATCTTGCGAGGTTTCTGGTTCGACCGACGTGAAACACGACCGTTCAACGACGGCCCGTCGCGACCGTCGCACCCATGACAACACTCATGACCGCCCTGTTCGACGACTACACCCGCCACCCCATCCCGCCCGATGTCCTCGGCCGCTGGGCCGAGCGGTACCCCACGCTCGCCGCCCCACCCGCCGAGCTCGCCACGCAGGCCGCCACCTGGTGCCACCCCCGCGGCGATGCCGTCCTCATCCCGCTCCACGAACTCGCCGTCGCCGGCGACCGCCACGCCGCACAACTCATCCTCATCGCCCTCACCCCCCGCCTCGCGGCCGCAGCCCGCCGCCAACACGGCGACCGAGCCGAGATCGTCAGCGAACTCATCGGCTACCTCTTCGAAGCCGCCGTCACCCCCCACCCCGGCTGGACCACCCGCTACAGCGACCAACTCGTCCGCGCCGCCCTCCGAGCCCGCCAGCCCGCGGACGTGACTCGACTCACCGTCGTCCCGCTCGTCGCCGACATTGCCGAGCCCGGCAACCCCTACAGAGCCGTCGACAGCACGAACGACGTCGTCACGTTCCTCAGCAAGCACGTGCAGCAAGGGACTGTCAGCCCCGCTACGGCCGCCACCCTGTTCCGTGTCGCCACCGGAACCGGCAGCCCCCAACCCCACGGCACGACCGCCGCCGACCGGGCCCGCAAGCGACGCCAACGCGACATCAACCGACTCCGCACCCTTGGACCCGCCCTTCGGACCGACTTGCAGGCGATGTAGATCCAACGGGGTCCGCCTCGCGATCCAGCGGGCCGGGATCGAAGGGCGCTGTTCGCGTCGGGCTCGAGGTCGTGCTCCGTCGGCCAGCGTAGGCTCGTGATGTGACGTTGAAGGGCCGTGGGGCAGGCTGGCGTTCGCGCTTGGCCGTCAAGGTCGCGCGTTCCGGACGTAGGCCTCGAAGCGCTGGCCGTGATCAGCGCAGCCGAAGGGTCCTGGCATCGCTGCTCGCTCTCCTTTCAGCGTGCGGACCCGATGCCGCCCCAACAGCCGGACCTGAGCGCACACCACCATGGCCCCCCGGCGTCAACGCTGGATCGGTGGGCGCCACGGTGCTCGTACGGAACCGAGACGGCAACCGGCTGCGCCTCGACATCGCCGTGGGTGGCCCGCTGCGGATCGAGCACCTCCGTTCGGAGGCGCTGTCAGCCACATGCCCAGGGCTGCGCTCAGCGGATGCGGCCTACGTGCCTGTCGGCATCGCGCTCTACACCGAGTCCGGGCGACCGGCCCGAACGTCTCTCTCGCTACGACCCGGTCGAGGAGCCGACGCAATGGGTGGCGGATCCCTTCCGGTGATCGCTGGCGAGCGTGGCGGGCCGTACCGCTGCACGCACGACGAGGTGGTCGTGTCGTGGCACGACCTGACTGACAAGATCCCGGCACTCGCTTATGCGTGGATCGTTCTTCCTGACGTGATCACCCCGTCGGGAGCCATCGACCTCGAGAGGATCGGCCAGGTCGTGCTGCACCCGGCCATCTCCACGGGTTCGACGCTCGAGCCCGCCGTCGTCCTCAACCTCGACACGGCGGCGCTACAGCAAGCGGTGCCCGACTGCGCCGCAGCCACCGTCTGCGTCCCGATTGGTCGGCCGCCCTACTGAGCGAGCCGGTCGAACCACTCATCCCGGCTGATCAGCCTGCGACGACGAGCCGTCCCTAGTAACGCCGGCCACGACGGCGGCGGACAGGACCCAGGCCGCAAGCCAGCGGCGCGGGTTGCGGCGCTCAGCGGCCCGCCGTAGACCGCCAATGGCCACGACGAGAAGCCCCAGGCCTCCGACGACCGGCACGATCGCGGCCGCCTCCAAGCCAAGGGTGCCGACTATCGCGACACATGCTCCCACTACGGACAGGACGGCGAATAGAGTCACCCATGACAGCGCCCGCCACGTGCCCACCCGAGCACAGGCTGAAACCCCACGAGCACCCCCATCAGTCGTCCAGACCGACAGCCTGACCGCCCTCGACAGATCACCCGTGTAACAAGCATTCTGGGCGGCGTGGGCTGCGCGGCAAACACCGATCTGGATCCGCCGGCTCCACAGCTCCTGATCAGAGGGCCTGACATGAGCACGCGATCCATCCTGCTCGGGTCCGGCGCCCTGTTCGGGGCCGCAACGTGCGGCGTCCTCCTCGCGTACGACGGCATCGGGGGATCGGAGGACGGATTCATCTCGCGCGCCGACAGGGCGGTGTTCGGGGGATTGGGCATCGTCCTCGTCGCAATGGCCGTCGTAGGGTCGGTCTTACTGCTCATCGACCGAGGTGTGGTCGCGTACGCGGAGGACGCGATCCTCGTTGCGGTGAACTCCGGTATTCGGACGCACCGGATCTCTCGCTTGGGTCTGCGAACTCGACCCGAACCTCGACGAGCACAGCGACCTGGTCCTGCGCGCCTTGCTCGACCATGTCCGCACCGGTGCCGGAGGCCTGAACTCGATCGCCGAGCACCCGACCGTCGAAGGTGTTCGCCTCCGGACGGCCGCGGCCTTGGCGGACGCCATCGCCGAACACTCCGGCGTGCCTGTCCCGGACTGGGCCGCCGAGGCCCTACGCGGGTGGGACAGAGCACCCGGGGAGGTCCGGCACTGGGCCGCGCGCTGTGCGTATTCACGCTGGCCGCCAGCGGCATCGTGGTCGACCTGACCGGGTGGTGGACGACGGGCACGGGCAGCCGCACGCTCATGACGCTGGCCGTACCCGACCGCCGGCTCGACACGCGCTCGCCGGGCGGTCTGACGAGCCGACTGCAGCCCCGCTGGGTGGCGGTGTTCCCGTGCGCCGCGGGCTACCAGGAGACCACGACGGTGAACTACCGGGCCGGCTCGCCCGTGGCCAACGCCGCGCTGGTCGACGCCACCTCGGGCGTGTGCGCCCAGACCAGCCAGCCGGTCGATGTGATCCTCGACGTGTTCGGCGAGGCGAGCTGAGCGCCGTCAGCTCGGCCGGCAGATCCGTTCGACGACCGCGGGGTCGGGGGCTTCGTCCAACGGAGGATCGAGCGCGCCCCGCCGCGTCAGTTCGGCCACGAGCGCCGTGGTGAGCTGCGGGCTGGGCGGCCCGATCACGAGGGCGCCGAGGTCGAGCGTCGTGCCGAACGGGCAACCGTCGCGAACGATGATCGAGGCGGATCTGGCCGCCTGGCGGATCGCCTGGTGCGTGGTGACGAAACCGGCCCGGTAGTCGCGTAGCGCGCCGAGCCCGCTCAGCCAGGCCCACACGACGAGCGCAGGTGGCAGCAGCGCGGCCACGACCGGTCGCCACCGTCCGGGCACCGGCGTCGGCCAGCGGGTCTGCAGGCCGCGTACGGTGGCCGCGCTCGCCGGCAGAACCGAGATCACGAGGGGCACGGCGGCGTTCGCGAGATACCGGTTCGAACTGGCGAAGTCATGGCCCACCAGACCGGCGCGCGCCTGCGCAATCGCCGCCAGCACGAGGACCAGGCTGGCACCGGCCGCCACGAGCAGTGTCCGTGAGCGACCGGTCACGAAGCCGGCGCGCAGGCCGATCGTGACGAGCGCGATCGTGGCGCACAGCAGGAACCCGCCCGCCAACGCGCCGCGGCCGATCAAGGCGCCTGAGGTATGCGTGAGCAGACTCGCGGCGAAGCGGGCGCGGGTGCCGACGCTGCCCGGCCACCGCTCGGACAGCGCACCGAACAGGTGCCAACTGACGACCGCGACGACGCCGGGAACCACGACGAGCCGAGGCCTTCCCCGCCAACTCATCAGCACGACGATCGATGCGAACAGGATGCCGGATAGCGCGTGCCCGCTGTCGCCGGCCACCGCCAGGAGGAGCGCGCTGCCGACCAGGAGCATCGTCGTCGGGTTCGGTGGGCGCGTCAGGGCCACGGCGCCGGCGCCGATGCAGAGGCCTACCGTCAGCATCGAGGCGGCCTGGATGGCGAACAGCATGTTCTGCGCGCCCGGGCCGAGATAGGCGACGTGCGCGGCGATAAGGAGGCTGACCACGGTCGAGACGCCGCCACCGCGCAGCGCGGCCGCGATGGCAACCAGCACGACGAGCCCGCAGGCCACGCACATCGCCGCGATGAACGTGTGGCTCTCCAGGCCGATCGCGAGAACCTGCACGCGGTACATCAGATAGCCAATCATCCAGAAGTGCCCGTTGTATCCGGTCGTGAGGCCCTCGGCCAACGACACGTTGAGCACGCGCTCGATGAGCGACCAGTCGTCGAAAAACCACCAGGTGTCCCGCAGGTTGTGGGCGTGCCACCACGCACCGAACGCCGGTATCACGACCCACGCGATCGACTCCCGTCGGCCGAGCAACCGAGCGTGTCTCACGCGCCGAGCGTACGGGTCAGCGTGGCCGCCCGGTGGGATCGTTGGCGTGGGCCAGCACGCAACCCGGCCGCGTGGGGCTGACGAGCACGCTGCGAACGTGCAGGCCCGTGCCCCCCGGCTGGCCCAGTGTGCCGGCAAGGTTCTCGAACCGACGTAACGGACGCGCTCCTCCACCCGGCCGCGTCTCGAGGGTGGGCAGACCGGTGGAACGCATCCTGCCCTCGGCTTCCATGTGCCGGGCGAACAGCTCGAGATGGGCGCGCTTCACGTCGAGCAGACGAACCTGGGCTTCGGTGCACCAGGTGAGGAACATCCGCAGATCAGTGGTGTAGCTGACCCGGGTAGTGCCGGTGTATCCGGCCAGGAACCCAGCGATCGATGCCCGTTCCCGAACCTCGAGCAGATCGTCGTTCCGAACGAGCACAGCAGTGGTGGCGGCCATCGTGGCCTCCCTCGTGACCCGCCCTCTCGCAGAGGACGGGAACGAAGACTGCTGCCTGCACGATCCTGGGCGCGCCTGCTCGGGCCGGAGTGCGGTGCCCGCCCCGACGGCTCCTGGCGATCGAGACCACCGATCGGACCTCGAGACCGGGGTTCCGATGTCGTGAGGACGTGTATCAGATCGCCGTTGGCCGCGTCTCTTCTCACGCATCCGCTAGTGACGAGACGAGGTTCGACGAATGGGCACGGTAGGTATCGAGTGGGTGAGGAAATACAACGGCCTGCAGGGTGACCTGACGAACACCAAGCCGCAGGCCGAGGGCTTCTACAACACGTTGAGCGCAACCCGACAGTTCAACTGGGGCGACGATCTCGCGTGGGATGAGGACTTCGAGCAGCTCGGCGTCGGAGCGCCAAGTACGGGAACGGATACCCGATGGGTGGACGACGTAGATTTCGTGTTCTTCTCCGGTCACGGCTCCGCCGACCGGTTCTACTTCGGTCGCAACATCGACAACGCCGTGGTCGTGAACACCGAGGTGCGTTGGGGCGACCGGAATCTCGAGTGGATCGCGCTCGATGCGTGCAACGTGCTCGAACGCGACGGCGTGTTCGATCGGTGGGGTTGGCCGGTATTCGCCGGCTTGCACTACATCCTCGGGTTCCACACCACCACCAGCGACGAAGCAGACCGGGGTCGGCTACTCGCCCAGTACCTCAACGCTGGCTGGTCCATACGCGACGCTTGGATCAGGGCAGCCCAGGACACCGAGGGCTCCGACACCTGGTGGGCCTATCTGCGTGCCGACGCGGACGGGACCGACACGTTCAATGACCACTGGTGGGGCAAGGGCCACACCAGCTCCGACCCTGCGGCGCCGACGATCCTGTTCTACGCCCGTGGCGCTTGCTGATCCGAGAGGCATCGCATCATGATCAACATCACCTTTCCCGAGCTCACTGACCTGCCCCGCGAAGCCGCCTGTCTGACGCTGCGGCCGCCCTCGTGGAACGACCGAACCCGGCCGAGCCTGATCGAACAGATCGGAATCGGCAAGGCAGAACCCCGCGATCTCGGGTTGTGGACCGTCTACGAGGCCGACGACCGGATGGTGGAGCTCTATAACGCCAGCGACTCGTTCCGTCTCGACGTTCGCCGGCGCGACGAACTGGACGGCGCCGGCGACAACGACCTTGATGAGCAGGTCGTCGAGAGGCTCGCTACGGATTGGGCCGAGCGGTTCGCGCCCCGCGGAGCCGCGATGACATTGCGTTCGATCACCAGCCACGAGGTCCTCGTGGCCACCGAACCGCGCACGGATCCGCGCCGCTACGTCACCGGCGCGCAGGCCAACTTCAGCTTCGAAGTCGATGGCGTACCGCTGCTCGGGTCAGGAGCCAAGCTAGCCGTCACCGTCACCCCAGGCCTCGAAGTCAGTGGTGCCTACCGCTTCTGGCGCAACCGGACGGCCGGACCAACCGCGACCCTGATGAGTGCCGACGAGGCGTTCTCGAGGTTCGCCGCCAGCCGGCTGTTCGCCAACCTCGACGGCTCAGCTCGCGCGACCGTCACGGCGGCCAGGTGGGGATACCTGTGCATTCCCCCGACTGAGAGCCAGCGAATCGCTCGCCCCGTGATGGAACTCCGAGGGGTGCTCGAGACCGAGATCAACCCGCGGTACGAGTTCGTCGTCTACGCGAATCTCGCGACCAAGATCTCCGCCGAAGGCCGCAACAAACGGGTGATCGACACACTCCCGACACTGATCACGGTCTGAGACGGCGCGCCCGTCCGGCGACCTCACGCCGCGGGTATCGCAGGATCGGTCGCTCGGGCCGCCGAAGCGCACTACTTCGCCGGCGCCCACGGCCCGTCTGCTGTACCCGGGATCCGGCGAATTGCTGCCTCGGTGCCGCTCGAGATCGTCGCGCAGGATGCAACCTGGGTTCGGGGCCGACGGTCGGCGCCGGCGCCCCGCCACCGGCGGCGGTGAGGAGCCGCGCCGGTCGGCGACGCGCGAGCGGTGGGTTGCGCTCGTCACCCCCGTCCGATCGGGACCGGGCGCGTCATGCGGTGTCGGGCGGTGGATCGGTGCCGAGGGTGCCGTGCGGGTCGATGTGATCCAGCAGCGCGGCCAGGGCGCTGTTGAGGTTGGCGTATCGGCGCGGTCCGAGCGCAGCGGTGTAGTCGCGTTCGAGGTCGGCCACGATCTCGAGCGCGTCGCGGAGCAGTGCGCGACCGCGAGCGGTCTGCATCACAATCACGGCCCGACCGTCGTGCTCGCTGGCGCGCCGTGTCACGTAGCCGGCCCGCTCCAACGCCGTGACCTGTTGGCTGGCGGCTTGCCGGGTGACCCCGGCCCGCTGGGCCAGCGCGGTGATCGTCGAACCGCCGGTGTCGAGGTTGGCCAACAGGTTCGTATCGCCCAGGGACACGTCCACGTAGCCGCGGGCGTGGATCTCGCCGAGCGTGGCGCTCGCCTCGGCCCGACTGGCGCGCAGCAGACGCCGGTACAGCGTCTGGTCGCGCCAGGCACGCAGCGCCGCGGGGTTCTCGAACGACGGCAAACCACTCATGCGCAAGCTCCTTGACAAGAGATGCAAGCGAGTTTACAACATGAGAGAGGGCCGATGAGACCGCCCAGATCCGAAAGGAACCCACATGACCGACATCAACGTCGCCATTGTTCGCAGCGTGTACGACAACTTCGCCAAGGGCGACATCCCCGCCGTGCTCGCCGTGCTCGCCCCGAGCATCGAGTGGGTCGAGAGCCCACAGGAGTACCTGCCCCACCGCGGCACCCACCACACGCCGGCCGACGTCGCCGCAAAGGTGTTCGGGATGGTGATGGAAAACTTCGACGAGTTCGTCGTCAGCCCCGAACACATCCACGACGCCGGCGACGTCGTCGTCGTCGAGGGCCGCGCCCTCGGCAAGACCAAGAGCGGCAACAGCCTCGACGCCCGCGCCTGCTGGGTGTGGACCGTCCGCGACGGGCTCGCCATCGCCAACCACAACTACCACGACACCGACGCCTGGCGACTCGCCCTCGCCCATCCGGCCCGATCTCGGCAAGCCGTGACCCAGTGATCCGGCCGGCCGTCAGCCGGCGGTCACCTTGAACGTGAACCCTCGGGAGCCGCCGACCCGACCGCGATACCGGGCCGCTCCAACCCCGCACCACTTCACTCGCTTGCCAGCTTCATCGGACCGCCCGAGATCCGGCGAAGTGCGTAGTTGGGGCGCTCGGGATCGGCGGGCAGGTAAGCAGTTGACCTGTTGGCCGGCGAGGCCGACGGGTCTCGCTCATGACGGTCAAGGAGCGCAACGCGATGTCCGGCGTTGCTCGCGCTCCTGGACGGACCACTGTCTGGTCCGGCCGTTTGTCGCTGATCCATGGCCGCCCGACAACGCCGAACTCGAGGCCTGTGGGCCCGCGCCTACGCGCGAACTGCTGGTGGGCCGGATG
>JANPGL010000552.1:0-3791 GCA_031423915.1 Actinomycetes bacterium
CCGCGCCAGCGTGGCGAGATCCTTCGTCGCGCCTTCGAGCTGATGATGACGCGCCAGCGCGACCTGGCCGAGCTGATCTCGCGCGAGAACGGCAAGGTCCTGGCCGACGCCATGGCCGAGGTGGCGTACGCCGCCGAGTTCTTCCGCTGGTACGGCGAGGAGGCCGTGCGCATCGACGGCGAGTACCGGCGCGCGCCGAGCGGCGCGTACTGGATCCTCGTGACGCGTCAACCCGTGGGCGTGAGCCTGCTCGTCACGCCCTGGAACATACCGGCGGCCATGGCCACGCGCAAGATCGGGCCGGCGCTCGCCGCCGGCTGCACGGTGGTGCTGAAGGCCGCCCACGAGACGCCGCACACCGCGCAGGCCCTCGCCGACATCCTGGCAGAGGCGGGCGTTCCCGCCGGCGTCGTGAACGTCGTGGTGCCCGATCCGCCCGGCCCCGCCGTGCAGGCGATGCTCGAGTCGGGGCTCGTGCGCAAGCTGTCGTTCACCGGCTCGACGCGCGTCGGCGCCCAACTCCTCGCCCAGGCGGCGCCGCGCATCATCAACTGCTCGATGGAGCTCGGCGGCAACGCGCCGTTCATCGTGTTCGCCGACGCCGATCTCGATGCCGCGGTCGACGGTGCCATGTTGGCCAAGATGCGCAACGCCGGCGCGGCGTGCACGGCGGCCAACCGCTTCTACGTCGAGCGCGACGCGCTCGACGCGTTCACCGACAAGCTGGCGGCGCGCATGGGCTCGCTGCGCGTCGGGCCCGGGCTCGATCCCGACTCGGCCGTCGGGGCGCTCGTGTCCGGCGCGCAGCGTGACCGGGTGGCGGGGCTGGTCGACCAGCTCCACGACGGCGGCGCCACCACCGTGGTCGGCGGGCACCGGCCCGACGGGCCTGGCTTCTTCTACCCGCCCACGGTCGTGCGCGACGTGTCGCCCGACAGCCCGGTGCTGCGCGAGGAGATCTTCGGGCCGGTGGCGCCCATCGTCGCCTTCGACGACGTCGACGCCATGGTGGGCCGGGCCAACGCCGTGGAGCACGGGCTGGTGTCGTACGTGTACTCCGGTGACGTGGGCAAGGCCATGCGGGTCGCCGAGGCGCTCGAGTCGGGCATGGTCGGCCTCAACCGCGGGCTGGTGTCCGACCCCGCCGCGCCGTTCGGTGGTGTGAAGGCATCGGGCATCGGACGCGAAGGTGGCCACGAGGGCCTGCTGGCGTTCCTCGAGCAGAAGTACGTGGCCGGCACCTGGTGATGCCGGCCCACCGGGTCAGCTCCGGTGCACGGTCAGCGTGGTCCACGCGCCCACGTGGACCCGGTCGCCATCGGCCACGGGGTGGGGCACGTTCACGGGCAGCGGGTCGGCGGACTCGTTGAGACGCGTGCCGTTCGTGGAACCCCCGTCGACGACGGCGAACGTCCCGTCGGGCTGGCGGACGAACGAGCACTGGGCGTGCGACACGCCTGGATCCTCCGGGGCGCCCGACAGGTCGATCTGCGGCTCGATGCCGCGCCGCGCGCTGCGCCGCCCGACGACCACGGTGGCGTCGGCCAGCGGGAACGATCGCCTGGGCGCACCGACCGGGAAGTCGACGCCGTCCGCCCCGAGCCGGTCGAAGTAGGCCCGATCGGCCGTGACCGTCACCTCCCACCGGGTGGCTGCGGCCGGTGGCGTCGACGATGTCGTCGGGTCGGCCGGTGTCGTCGGGTCGGTCGGTGTGGTCGTCATGTCGGCGCCGCACACCTCACAGAAGCGGTGCCCGCCGTCCTGGGTGATGCCGCAGTGGGGACAGGTGACGTCATCGGTCGACGCGGCGGCCCGCTCGGGACCGGGCGGCGTGGTCGCCGGCCCCGGCCCGGGCGCCGCGGCACCCATGCGCGCGCCGCACACGTCGCACCAGTCGACGGCCGTCGTCTCGTGGCCGTTCGGGCAGGCGCTCACGTCGACTTCTTCTGGACGCGCACGGTCTTGGTCGATCGCGTGTCGAGCGCCATCTCGTCGAGCGTCTCCACCTGGCGCTTCAACCGCACCGTGCCCGTGGCCGCGTCCTCTACCTCGACAACCTTGGCCAGCAGCCGCTTGGTGTCGTCGTTGCCGGCGGCGTCGGCCAGCTGCACCGCCCGTCCCAGCTTCAACGTGGCCGTTCGCTCGTCGCCGGCCTTGCGCGCCTCGAGGCCGTCTTGGATGGCCGCAGCCAGCTCGGCCTGGCCGGTGTAGTGGGCCACCTCGGCGTTCATGCGCGTCGACAGCTGCTCGTCGTCGGTCCACACGGCCCGCACCAGCGCCTGGGCGGCGACGTCGCCGGCCGCCACCACGCTGGCCCGCGCCGCCAGCATCTCGTCGCCCACGTTGCCGGGTCGGACCCGCACGCACACGTGGTAGTCGCGGCTCTCGCTGCCCCACGCGCCGAGCGGGTACTCGCGGGTCAGCGGCCCGGTCACCACGGCTCGGGCCGTCAGGTCCTCGATCGCCGGCGCCACCTGCTTCACGAACAGCACCTCGGCGCCCTGCGGGACCCACACGCGCAACGTGGCGTCGGCGACGGCCTTGGCCATCGAGGCCTCCATCATCGAGCGGAAGTCCTCGGCCATGTCGTCGGGGTTGGCGATCAGGTCGACGGATCCGAGCAGCGCCGTGGCGATGCGGCGGAGCTCCGCCACCTCCCAGTCGCCGCCGACGCCGCGGGCGTCGCACTGGAAGTGGCCGACGCACGACTCGAGCACGGCATCGAGGTGCGCCGACGATTCGCTCTGGTTGCGCCCGTCGGTGAGCAGGATGGCGTGGCGGATGGCGCCCGGGCGCGTGCGGAACAGGTCTCGCGCCAGCGCGAGCCAGGTGCCCATGGCCGTGCCACCGCCGGGGCGGAACTGCTTGGCGACGTGCTTGGCCTCTTCCCGCGTGGCGCGGGTCGACACGGCGAGCGTGGCGCCGCCGCGCGCCGCGGGTGGGAAGGCGAGCTGGGCGTGGTCGTCGCCCGAGATCACGGCGAAGAGCACGCCGTCGCGAAGCTGGTCGATGGCGACCTGGGTGGCCTGACGGGCGGCGCGGATCTTCGACGACGGCTCGTTCATGGAGCCCGACGTGTCGCACATGATCACCTCCACCGCTTCGGTCGTGACCGGGCCGACGCCATCGGCCGTCGCACCGACGGTGACGATGGCGTTGACCTCGTCGGAGCCCTGCGGCAGGTACTCGTTCTGGTAGGTGGCGGCGGTGAAGGTGGTCATCGGGGCTCCTCGGGGGCCGGGGGTGCGACGGGTGCGGTCGGAACGGCGTGTCCCACCTCGCACAGCACCACGGTGATGTTGTCGGGGCCGCCGCGCTCGTTGGCGAGCGCCACGAGCGCCTCGGCGGCGGGCGCCAGCTCGCCGGTGGCGTGGGCGGCGATGTCGCCGTCGACGACGACGTTCCACAGGCCGTCGCTGCAGACGAGCAACCGCCCGGGCCCGTCGAACCGGACCGTGGAGGTGTCGATGGCCGGGTCGCCGTCCTGGTCGGCGCCGAGCCACCGCGTGATGGCGTGGGCGGCGGGGTCGGCCATCACCTCGGTCTCCGGGCGGCCGAGCGCCAGTTGCTCGGTGGCCCAGGAGTGGTCGGTCGTGAGGCGCACCGGCGTGCCGCCCGCGGGCAGCCAGTAGGCGCGGCTGTCGCCCACCCACCCGACGGTGGCTCCGGCACCGTCGACGAGCACACCGACGAACGTGCACGAGGGCGCCGACAGCCTGTCGGTGCCGATGCGTCCGACGGCGAGCACGGCGGCCTGGGCGTCGTGCACGGCGTCGGCCAGCGCGGCGCGC
>JANPGL010000553.1:0-4783 GCA_031423915.1 Actinomycetes bacterium
AGCCCGCGACGCTTGAGGCACGGGCGACGATGGACCGGGTCGCTCGAACGGATGTTTCGGTCACCCCAGAGCAATAGGGAGGTCACGTCGACTTCGGCGCAGTTGCAGCGGATCTGTGCCTCCGGATCGGCGGCACAGATCGACTCGGCGTTGGGCGCAACCAGCGCACCGGCGCGCCCTCCAATCGGTCCAATCCAGGTGCGCCATCTCCGCGCGGCGTTCGAGTGAACCGTCCGAGTACAGCAGCATGACGCACCCGGGCGGTGAGAAGGCACGTCGGCTCGACGGCGGTGTGCATCAGATCACCAGCACCCTGATGCGGCCCGAATCCCGGCGATCCTTTGCGGCACACGCACACCGCGTGTCGAGGTCGTCAGTTGGTTCCGGACCACTGGAGGAGCACGAACGTGGCGTCGTCCGACAGGGTGTTCTCGTGGTGCTCGAGAACGGCGCGCGTCAACTGCCGTACGACCTGCTCCGGCTCGAGGTCGTTCGAAGCGCTCCTGCCGACGAAGTCGGCCAAGCCGATCACGCCGAAAGTGTCACCTGAAGGCGAATGGGCGTCGATGACACCGTCGCTGTAGAAGAGAATGCTGTCGCCAGGTTCCAGCGGTTCCATCGCCGTCGTCACGTTGAGCGGTTCGCCGAGAAGACCGTTCAGTCCCCACGGCAGCGTCGGACGGCACGAGAGAGCACGCACGACCTGACCGTTGCGGACGAGCAATGGCAGTGGGTGCCCCGCATTCGTGAAAGTGAACAAGCCCGTGTCGAGATCGATGCGCGCCAGTTGTCCGGTGGCGAACGAGAGGTCCTGGAACTCTGCAGCCAGTGTGCTGTCGAGCTCGCGGTGCATCATCTCCAGCGTGTGCCCCTCGCGTCGGCTGTGGCGACACGAGCCGACGGCCAGGGCAGCGATCATGGCGGACCGGAGGTTGTGGCCCATTGCATCGAACACGGCGACATCGCACGTCGATCCGTTGACGGAGTAGTCGAAGCAGTCGCCGCCGACCTCGTACGCCGGTTCCACGAGCCCGGCGATCACCACCCGGTCGGTTCTCAGCACCAGGGGCGGCAGGAGGTCCCACTGGAGGCTGGCGGCGAGCGAGAGCGAGCGGCGTCGCCGGCGCACGTTGTAGACGTCCGTGGCCTTGGTGTTCACGGCGATGAGGTAGCCCGTGAGCAGGCCGAGATCCGTGCACGCCTGCACGGTCTCGTCGGTTGAACTCCGTACCGTCAGCGCCAGGACACCGGTGCGGTCAGAGCCCTCGATGACCGGCACCCACACTCTCACGCCATCCTCCCGGCCGGCGAGGACCGGTCCCTGTGTGAGGAACGCGCGCCCGGCCATCGTCCCGAGAACGGTCTCGCTCGCCGGCGGCGCGGTGGCGTGGGCGGCGGGGTCAGGCACGGGCTCGAGCGAAACCTGCGCGAAGTCGATGAGGTAGAGCACCACCTCCGAGGCGTTCAGCAGACGGCCCGCCAACTCACGGACGATCTGGGGGACCGAGTCCGGGTCCGCGCCACGGGCCACCTGGAGCATCGCGCTGAGATCCAGGCCCCTCATCGCCTCGATGCTAGGCGCACAAGCCGAGACACTGGCGCTCGTCGCCCAGCCCAGGGAAGGCTCCGCGTGAGCGCGCACAACGTCGACCGCTCGCTACCGCGGCCACAACCTCCACCAGCGGCCGTCCCGATTGCTCCTGGACCCAAACAAGGCGGCAACCTGCAGTGATCGCGCTCAGCGAAGTTCCCCAGGTGTGCTCGGCGGGTTTCAGTCATCGTCGCTACGCGAGCGGCCCATGGCGCATGCGGATGGATGCCTTCAGCTTGGACGCTGATGGACGAATCGCCCGCTCGCCACGTCGCGGCCGGACATCGTGGATCGCCGTGGGTCACGACGAGGTATCGTCGCGTTGTCGCCAGCGGTCCTATGGGTGTCATTGGGGGCACCCTGCCTGGCGAGTTTCGGGCAGACGAGGGGCAAGCCATGGAGACTGTCGTTGAGCTTGACGCGGGCCGGATGGCGGCGTTCGGCGAGAAGATGCTGGGCATCCTCAACGGAGGGATGGCCTCGTACATGATCAGCATCGGCCATCGCGTCGGCTTGTTCGACACGATGGCCGGCATGAGGTCACCGGCCACCTCCGCGGAGATCGCGAGTGCGGCGGGACTCAACGAGCGGTACGTGAGGGAGTGGCTCGGCGCCATGGTGACGAGCGGGATCGTGGAGTACGCCTCGGGCCGCGATGCCTACGCGCTCCCAGCCGAGCACGCCGCAATGACGACCCGCGCTGCGGGACCCAACAACTTCGCCAACTTCGCGCAACTCGTCCCGCTGTGCGCCAGCATCGAAGACGAACTCATCGACAAGTTCCGTCACGGCGGCGGCGTGCCCTACAGCTCCTACCGGAGGTTCCACGCCACCATGGCCGAGATCAGCGGCGTCACCTTCGACGCCGGGCTGGTCGACGTGACGCTGCCGCTCGTTCCCGGTGCCATAGAGCGCCTGCAGGATGGAATCCGGGTGGCCGACGTGGGCTGTGGCAGCGGCCATGCCGTCAACGTGATGGCCAAGGCGTTCCCGAACTCGACGTTCGTCGGCATGGACTTCTCCGACGCTGCGCTCGCCGTGGGCCGCGCCGAGGCCGAGACCTGGGGACTGGGCAACGCCTCGTTTCGGGCACAGGACGCGGCCAAGCTCAGTGGTGACGAGTCCTTCGACCTGATGACGACGTTCGATGCCGTGCACGACCAGGCCGATCCCCTCGCGATGGTCAGCGGGATCTACCGCTCGCTCGTGCCCGGTGGAAGCTGGCTGTGCGTCGAACCCCAGGCGTCGAGTCACATCGGCGAGAACATCGCCCATCCGCTCGGCCCGTTCATGTACGCACTGTCGTGCTCGCACTGCATGACCGTGTCACTCGCGTACGACGGCCAAGGGCTCGGTGCCATGTGGGGCGTGCAGAAGGCCCGAGAACTGTTCGAGGCGGCCGGCTTCGACGGGATCGACCTGGTCAACATCCCAGGCGACGTGTTCAACAACTACTACGTGTGTCGAAAGGCCGCGTGACACAGCCCACGCTGCAAGACCAGGCTTCGACGTTGCGTCGAGAACAGACGGGCTGAGCTGACTCCTCTCGCTGGTCCTGAACTGGTGTGCTTGACCGCGTCGGCCCGGTGCCCGGCGCGACGCGGGAGAATGCGGCGACACCCGTCGGCTGGCGGCACCTGCGCCTGGCCGAGACTTGTGAATGATGGCGCCACCGAGTCCGACTCTGGCCGTACGCAGCGCCTCCGGGCGAGGATGATCGGGCGATGCCGGGCGTCGGCGGCGCCGCGTACCTGCCGGTCGTGCACGTCGATTGCAGAGCTCGTCTCCGAGATCATCGCGGGCGCTCGCGTGACGGAAGTGCTCATTGCGTCACTATTCGCTGCCCGACATCCAGCAAGCGGAACTATGCGCCACTTCACTCAGGCTCAGATGTACCGACACCGCCCGGGATCCGGCGAAGCCTGGCGCTGGTGACGCTCGGGATCGGCGAGCAGAACGCGACCTCGCTACCGGGCTGATGGTTCCTGCGGGGTGCGAGTCCCTGGCGGCGCTGTCGTCGGTCCGGCGTGTGAAGGCGTCCTTGTCTTCGGAGCTACGGTTGACCGAGACGGTTCGTGAGGCCGTCGGGTCACGCGAAGGGGGCTCGCATGAGTGTTGCACCGCGCAACAAAGACACGACCACGATGAAGGCCAAGATGCCGCAGGACTACACCCACACCGATGACCTCAGCTGGCAACCATTCCCCGAAGCGTTCAGCGAGGGAGGGATCACCTGGAAGCTGCTCAACGTGTCCCCCGAGGTAGGCGGGTGGACGGCGATGTTCGACTGCCCGACCGGCTCGTCGTTCGCTCGCCACATCCACATGGGTCCCGGTGAGTACTTCCTCATGTCGGGCGTGATGGAGGTTCAGGGCGGCGAGCACGACGGCGGCGTCACCGCGGTCGCTCCGGCTTACGGCTATGAGCCGTGCAACGCTCGGCACGATCGGACTTACTTCGTCGAGGGTGGCCAGTTCTACATGACGTTCCTCGGGCCGCTGCAGTTCATTCAGGACGACGGCACACCGATCGCGGTGGTCAGCTGGGAGGAGGCCCAGGGGCTCTGGGCTGCGCAGAACGGGCAGACCGTTCCGATCTGACTCTCAGGCGCTGTGACGGCTGCGCCCCGCGTTTGATAGGTCATCGGCGCGGGGCGCGCCTGCCAGCGTGTGTGCGACTTCGGGGCCGAGGCAGTGTGTCCCTCGCCATGGACCGCTCTGGTCATGGATCACGTGGTATCGGGACGCGGATCGGCGCGGCGCGTCCGAACTTCGTAGCGTCGTCGGTAGGGGGCGAGCCTCCGCGACCCTTCGGCAGTCGTGCGGCGCCGTCGGCACCAGGCGATCAGCGGATGTTGACCCGCGCCGCCGATGCGGAGGCCAACACCTGCGATCGACTGCACGACTTCGCTGAAGGACCGCCAGCCAACGACCGCCGACTCCCGGCGCAATGCGCAGTTGGGGCGCACGGGATCGGCGGGTAGGTGGAGCAAGTGACCCGTTGGCCGGCGAGGTCAACGGGTCTCGCTCATGACGGTCAAGGAGCGAGACGCGCGATGTCCGGCGTTGCTCGCGCTCCTGGACGGACCACTGTCTGGTCCGGCCGTTTGTCGCTGATCCATGGCCGCCCGACAACGCCGAACTCGAGGCCTGTGGGCCCGCGCCTACGCGCGAACTGCTGGTGGGCCGGATG
>JANPGL010000554.1:0-2268 GCA_031423915.1 Actinomycetes bacterium
CGCACAGCGGCGACGAGACGGGACCGCAGCGACGAGGCGAACTCGGCGCGGGGCGCCAAGGGGACGTCGCCCGGCTGCAGGGCGTCGATCGGATCAACCGGCATCGTCGCTCCCTCCCGGTCGGGCGTAGGCGGTTCGGAAGGCGTTGCGGGCCCGCACCAGCAACGCCTCGGTGGCGTGCACGGTGCGGTCGAGCTCGGCCGCCACGCGGGGCACGCTGAGCCCGTCGAGGTAGCGCAGGGTGAGCGCGGCCCGGTGGTGCGGGCCGAGCAGCGCCAACGTGGTCAGCGCCCGGCGCTCGTCGAGCTCGGCCGGGTCGACGAGCAACGGGTCGTCGGGCGGCAACGACGCCACCGCCTCGAGGCGTCGCTCGTCGGCCGCCTGGCGCCGCCAGTGGTCGACCAGCTTGTGGCGGGCGACCCCCACGAGCCAGCCGACGGTGAGCCGCGGGGCGACCCCGCGCCGGCAGGCGTCGACCGCGGCCAGGAACGTCTCCGACGTCAGGTCCTCGGCCAACGGCGCGCTGCCGCAGCGCCGAACGAGGTAGCCGTACACCTGCGGCAGGGCGCGGTCGTACAGGTCGAGGACCTGTTCGGGGCGGGCCGGCTCGGCGATGGCCATGCCTGTTCATCGTTGCACCCCGCCGCTTCCGACGGGTGCGGGCGGAAAAGTTCTAGCGTTGGCCCGTGACTCGCCCCTCGATCATCCTCGACTGCGACCCTGGCCACGACGACGCCATGGCCATCATCGTCGCCGCCCGCCACACGAACCTCCTCGGCATCACCACGGTGAACGGCAACGCACCGCTGGCCCGCACGACCGCCAACGCGCTGGTGATGACCCAGCTGCTGGACATCGACACCCCGGTCCACTCGGGCGCGGCGCGGCCCCTGCTGGCCCCGGTGCTGAACGCCGAGTACATCCACGGCGAGAGCGGCATGGACGGCGCCGAGCTGCCGGCCGTGACCCGCACCGTGGCCTCGCCCGACGCGGTCGGGTTCATCATCGACACGGTCCGGGCCAACGAGGGCTGCTGGCTCGTACCCGTGGGCCCCTGCACGAACGTCGCGCTGGCGTTGCGCGCCGCGCCCGACCTTCGCGATCGCATCGCCGGCATCTCGCTCATGGGTGGCAGCTCGACGCACGGCAACCGCACGCCGGCCGCCGAGTTCAACATCTGGTGCGATCCCGAGGCCGCCGCCATCGTCTTCGAGTGCGGCGCCCCGATCGTGATGGCGGGCCTGAACCTGACCTACCAGGCGCAGGCCGCACCGCCCTACGTCGACACCATCCGGGCGCTCGGCACGCCACTCGCCGCCATCGTCGCCGACCTGCTCGTGTTCTTCTCGAGCACGTACATGCACGTGAACGCCGGCTTCGTCGGCGCTCCCGTGCACGACCCGTGCGCCGTGCTGGCGCTCACCCACCCCGAGCTGTTCACGCGCCGGTCGGCCCATGTGGTCGTCGAGGTGAACGGCACGCACACGCGCGGCATGACGCTGGTCGACAACCGGCCGACGCGCGAGAAGGAGCCGAACACGGCCGACGTGCTCGAAACGGTCGACGTCGACGCGTTCTTCGCTGTGCTCACCGAGGCCATCGACCACTTCGGCTGAGCGGTCGCGGCCACGGCGTAGGGTGGCGGCCCGTGAGCGACGACACCTTTCCCCGGCAGTACGCCCGGACCCAGCGCCTCACGCTGGGCGAGCCTCGCACGGTGCAGGTGTCGGCCGACGGGCAGCGGGTCATCTTCGTGCGCAGCCGCGGCGGCAGCGACCCGCTCAACTGCCTGTGGGTCCACCACGTCCCCTCCGCCACCGACCGACTGGTCGCCGACCCGCTGGTCCTGCTCGCCGGCGACGACCCGGCGGACCTGCCGGCCGAGGAGCGGGCCCGCCGCGAGCGCGCCCGCGAAAGCGCCGCCGGTGTGGTGGCCTACGCGACCGACGCCCGGGGCACCGTCGCCGCGTTCGCGCTGGCGGGCCGCCTGTTCCTCGCCGGGCTCGTGTCGGCGCGCGCCCGTGAGCTGAAGGTCGACGGCCCGGTGTTCGACCCGCGCCCCGACCCCGAGGCCGGCCGGCTGGCCTACGTATCGGGTGCGGCCTTGCGCATCGCCGAGCTCGACGGCGTCAGCCGCGAGCTGGCGGGCCCCGAAACCGGAGAACCCACGGTCACGTGGGGATCGGCCGAGTTCGTGGCCGCGGAGGAGATGGGTCGCGGCCGTGGCTACTGGTGGTCGCCTGACGGCGCCCAGCTCGCCGTCGCTCG
>JANPGL010000555.1:0-9998 GCA_031423915.1 Actinomycetes bacterium
GGGGGCCCGGGCGTCGAGCACCGTCGTGCCGGCGGCCGGGCCGGCGACCTCGTCGAACCCCGCGAGCGCGTCGGCGGGCCAGGGGCGGGGGGTGCGGGTGACGGGCGGCCGGGTCTGCTCGCCCGGGCCGGCCCGGTGCTCGCCGGGCCAGGCGGCGAGTCCGCCGTCGAGCAGCGCCGCCGGGGTGCCCTGGGCGCGCAGCTTCCACACCCGGCGGCCGGCCACGCCGCCGGAGGCGTCGTCGTACGCGACCACCGGCGTGTCGTCGGCCACACCGAGGGCGCCCAGTGCGGCCGCGAACGCCTCGGGCGTCGGCAGGGGGTGGCGGCCGTCGGCGGCGTGGCCCTTGTGCGAGAGCGCCGTGTCGACGTCGACGAACACGGCGCCGGGCACGTGGCCCGCGTCGTAGGCGGCTCGGCCGCTGCGCCCGTCGAGGTACCACCGCACGTCGGCCACCACCACGTGGGCCGCGTGCGCCGCCAGCCACGTGCCGTCGACCACGACGCCGGGCAGGTCTTTGGTCCCGAGTTCCATCCGCGACGACCCTACCCGGGCGCGGAGCCGCCAGAATGGGCGACGAGATGGACCAGTTCGCCTTCCAGCGCTTCTTCAGCGCACTCGCGCTGCTGGCTCTCGGAGGAGCCGCCGTGCTGCTGGCCGCTCGTCTGCTGCGCCACCGGATCGTCCCGGCAGCGTCGTTGGTCGACTCGTTCGGTCACTTCCGGCTCGAGGCCGCGCTGCTCGTGGCGGCCGTGGCCACGGCCGGAAGCCTGTACATGTCGGAGGTGGCGCACTACCGCCCGTGCCACCTTTGCTGGATCCAGCGCGGGTTCATGTACCCGTTGGTCGTGGTGCTGGCGCTCGCCGTGTGGCGCAAGGCGACCGGCGTACGCCGGTTCGTCGTCCCGTGGGCGATCCTCGGGCTCGGGGTCTCCACGTACCACTACCTGCTGGAGTGGTTCCCCAAGCAGCTCGAGACCAACGTGTGCGACATCGAGGTGCCGTGCAGCGCCTTCCCGTTCCGCCTCTGGAACTTCGTGACCCTGCCGTTCATGGCGGGGTGCGGGTTCCTGTTCATCATCAGCGTGCTCCTGCTGCCGCTCGAAACCCGGAGAAACCCATGAGCAACCCTCAGCCCTCACGCAGTCGCAAAGCGGCCCCGATCATCGCAGTGGCCGTCGCCGCGGTCCTCGGAGCGGTACTCATCGCCGTGCTCACGGGCGGCAAGAAGAACGACCCGGCGGCCGCCGACGGGTCGGGGGTGGCCCAGGTGCGACCGGTCACGGTCACGGGCACGCCGCTGCCCAAGCTCGATTCGAAGGCGGCCACCGACGCCGCCGTGGGCACGAAGCCACCGGAGCTGGCCGGCCAGACGTTCACCGGCAAGGCCGTGTCGATCGTGCCGGGTGGCAAGACCAAGCTGGTCGTGTTCGTGGCCCATTGGTGCCCGCACTGCCGGGCCGAGGTGCCCCGCATCGTCCAGTGGATGGCCGGTGGCAAGAAGCCGGCCACGCTCGACGTGTATGCCGTGTCGACCGCCGTCGACCCCACGGCGGTGAACTACCCGCCCTCGTCGTGGTTCGACACCGAGAAGTTCATCGTCCCGACCATCGCCGACGACGACAAGCAGTCGGCGGCGGCGGCGTGGGGGCTGCCCGGGTATCCGTACCTGGTGCTGCTGAACGCCGATGGCACCGTGGCGGCCCGCTCGTCGGGCGAGCTCGGTTCGCCCGAGGCCATCGACGCGTGGGTGCGCAAGGGCCTCGGGCTCAGCTAGACCGCCGGCGTTGCAGATCGTCGATCTCACGCCGCCGGAATCGCGTCCGATCGTTGCTTGCTTGGCGCTACACGCGCTTCGCGAGGTAGATGATGACCAGGATCACCAGAACGGTGACGAGTAAGCCGCCTCCGATGTACATATCGTTCTCCTTGTTCGGGTGGGGCCGACGGACGTGCCGTGACTAGCCCCGACGGGGTGAGATCAGTAGCCGGCGATGGTCGTCGAGTGTCGCGAGATGCGGGGCAGGACCAGCGCGGCGAGGGCCACGACGGCGCCGCCGATGGCGACGAGCCAGGCCATCGATGACTCGATGGCGAGCGAGTGGTCGAACGACGACGTCTGGACGGCAGCGACGAACCCGGCGATGCCGAGCAGCGCACCGAAGAACAGCGAACCGGCGCGCGACCGGAGGGCACCGCAGAGCAGCAGCACGATGCCGGAGCCGACCTCGAGGATGCCGAGGACGGCCGTGTGGCGGAACCCGGCCACCGAGACGACCGGATCGGACAGGGGTGAGCTGAGGCCGGCGCGTGTGACCGCGATGAGCCCCATCAGCACCAGGACGAGGCCGACGACGGCCGCCAGAACGGCGTCCGGTGCGAAGCGGCTCACCGCCTCGGTGCGGAGGTGCTGCCCCACCGGTACGCCGGGGACCACGCGGGCGTTCTCGACGACGACGGGTTCGGCCTGTGCGACCACCTCGTGACGTTCGACGTACGGGCCTTGCTCCATGATGTTCACCGTTGCTTTCTCCGCCGGAAGGATCACCCTTCGGTACACCGTCCGTCTCCCCGGACCGCGGCCAGGTCAAACCTCGGTGTCCTCGCCGGTCGAGCGATCCGTCGGCGGTCTAGCGGGTGGCGGAGAGCACGCGACCGGCGGCGTGCCAGCCACACATGCCGTGCACACCCGGGCCCGGAGGGCTCGACGAGCTGCACAGCCACACGCCGTCGATCGCCGTGCGGTAGGGGTCGACGAGCCGTGGTCGCACCAACAACTGGCGCCCGGCCACCGACCCTCCGCCCAGATCGCCGCCGATCATGTTGGGGTTGTGCGCCTCGGCCTGCACGGCGCTGCGCACCTGGCGAGCGACGACGAGGTCGCGCCAGCCCGGCGCGAACCGGTCGAGCTGCCGTTCGACGGACGCGCTGGCGTCGGCGTCGCAGCCGTGCGGGACGTGGGTGTAGGCCCACAGCGGTCGTTCACCGTTCGGGCCGAGTCGCGTCGGGTCGGCCACGTCGGGTTGGACCACCAGTGCGTACGGCCGGTCGGGCAGCCGGCCGGCCACCACGTCGGCCTCGGAGCGGGCGATCTCGGCGGCGGTGCCACCGACGTGCACCGTGCCGGCCCGCCGGCACGGCTCGGCCGTCCACGGCACCGGGCCCGACAGCACGTAGTCGATCTTCACGTGCCCGGGCCCGTACCGCCATCGGCCGGCGCGACGCGTGGCCGACGGCCCGAGCGCGTCGCCGCCCAGCGCCACGAGCTGGCGGGGCGTCACGTCGAGGAGGGTGGCGCGCCCCGGGGGGAGGTCGCTCAGCGAGCGCACCTCGTGACCGGTGACGATCTCGCCGCCGTTGGTCCGCACCACCGAGGCCAGCGCGTCGACGATGGCCTGACTGCCGCCGCGCGCCGCCGGCCACCCGGCGAGGTGGCCGGCAACCGCCAGGCCGTACCCGGCGGCGTTGGCGAACGGACGGTCGAGCCGCACGGCGGCGTGGGCGGCGAGGCCGATCCACATCGCCCGGTTGGCCTCGTCGCGGAACACGGCGCGGGCGGCGATGGTGGCCGGCGGCGGCGTGGCCACCGCGAGGGTGGCGAGGCTCACCGCGGCGTCGAGGGTCCGGGGTCGGCGCAGCACGGGACCGGTGAGCGCGTCGATGGTGGCCGCGGCCCGCTGGACGAGCGGCGCCACCGTGCGCCGGTAGCGGGCGCCGTCGGCGCCGAGGAGCCGCACCGCCTCGTCGAGATCGGTGGCCAGCAGGCCGGCGCGTCCCCCGTCGAGCGGGTGGGCCACGGCGAGCGGCGGTTCGCACCACGCCAGCCCGTGCGAGGCCAGGTCGAGCGCGGCGAACGCCGGCGACGCCGCACCGAACGGGTGGATGGCCGCGCACGTGTCGCGCACCAGGCCGCCGAACGTGTCCGACGCGCAGCTCCCGCCGATGCGATCGGCCCGCTCCAGCACGAGCACACGTCGGCCCTCGCGAGCCAGGCGGGCCGCCGCCGTGAGTCCGTTCGGCCCGGCGCCCACGACGACGGCGTCGTAGGCGGTGGGCCGCCGGTTCACCGAAGCGCCCGCCCGGCTTCTTCGGCTCGCGACAGCACTTCGCGCAGCGGCAGGCCGAGGGCCCACGCCGCGGCCGCGGCATCGTCGTGCTCCACCTTCACGCGCCCGGCGCCCAGCTTCACGCGGATCGGCTGGCCGTCGACGTCGACCACCGCTTCGTCGCGGGCGTGCGGCCAGCGCTCGAGCCGCGTGCCGCGCACACCGAGCGAACCGGTCTCGCGGGTCAGCACGTCGGCAACCTTGGCGGCCAGCGCGGGGTCGCACAGCACGTGCACCGTGTGGGCCGGTCGGCCCTTCTTCATGACGATGGGGGTGACCCAGGCATCGTGGGCGCCGGCGTCGAGCAGGAGCCCGATCGTGTGGGCGAGCATCTCGCCGGTGGCGTCGTCGACGTTCACCTCGAGCAGCAACGCGGCGAGGCCTTTGCCGAGGGTGTCGTCGCCCGTGGCGTCGCCGATGACCACTTGGGTCACGTTGGGCCGCCGCGGCAGGTCACGGCTGCCGGCGCCGTAGCCGACGGCCGTGGTCGTGAGCGCGGGCATGGCGCCGAAGCCGGCGGCGAGCGTGCTCACGAGCGCGGCGCCCGTGGGCGTCGTGAGCTCGAGGCCGAGGTCGATGCCGTAGGTCGGCACGCCGGTGAGGAGCGCCATGGTGGCCGGTGCGGGCACCGGCAGCTCGCCGTGGGAGCCACCGCTGGTGGTGCCGCTCCCCTGGGCGATGGCGCTGGCGTACACGCGCTCGATACCGAGGGCGTAGAGCGCCGAGCACACGCCGACGACATCGACGATGGCGTCGACCGAGCCGACTTCGTGCAGTTCGACCTGGTCGGGTGTCGTGCCGTGGAGGCGGGCCTCGGCGGTGGCCAGGCGGTCGAACACGGCGAGGGCGCGCTCGCGGACCTGCTCGGGAAGGCTGGCGCCGCGCACGATGACGTTTATGTCGCCGAGGCGGCGGTGCTGGTGACCGGTGGCGTCGACGATCACGTCGGCCCGGGTGGCGCGCACGCCGGCGCGCTGCACCTTGGTGACCTCGAGCCGCCAACCGGGCACGCCGAGCTTGCCCAGGTGGTCCCGCACGACCTGTTCGTCGGCACCCGCGTCGAGCAGTGACCCGAGGGCCATGTCACCGGCGATGCCGGAGAAGCAGTGGAACCAGGCGATGCGGCTCATAGGAGAACCCCGTTCATAGTCGCTGCGGGGCGGGTCGTGCTATGGCGCAGCGTGTGGTTCCCTGCCTTCCATCGCATTTGTTGCGCCCAGTCCGGCGCGGGTCGGGGCCCGGTCGCAACAGATGCGACGGGGCCGGGTCAGGCGTCGCGTCGACGCACGCCGCCGAACACCCGGGCGACGGCGCAGGCGGCGCCGTACCCGTTGTCGATGCCGACCACCACGATGCCGGGCGCGCAGGCGGCCATCATGGCGAGCAGCGCAGTGACCCCTTCGAGCGAGGCGCCGTAGCCCACGCTGGTCGGCACGGCGACGACCGGGGCGGCGGTGAGGCCGGCCACCACGCTCGGCAGCGCGCCCTCCATGCCCGCCACCACCACGACGGCGTCGGCCGCCGCCAGGTCGTCGACGTGGGCCAGCAGCCGGTGGAGGCCGGCCACGCCCACGTCGGTGAGGCGCTCGGGTGCGAACCCGTACGCAGCGAGGGTGGCCGCGCACTCGTCGGCCACGGTCAGGTCCGCGGTACCGGCGGCGGCCACGATCACACGCTCCGTGCGCTCGCCGGCGGGTCGGGCGCGCCACACGAGCGTGCGACCGTGCTGCGCGCCGCCGGGGTGGGTGGTCAGGGCGGCGGTCGCCTGCTTCTCGTCCGTTCGGGTGACCAGCACCGGGCCCGTGCCGTGGGTGAGCAGCTCGCCCACGATCTCGACGACGTGCTCGACGGCCTTGCCGGGGCCGTAGACGGCTTCGGGCAGCCCTTGGCGCAGCGCTCGGTGGTGGTCGATGCGGGCGTGGCCGAGGTCGGCCCAGGGCAGGCGGGCCAGTCGCGTGGCCGCCTCGGCGGGCGACAGCCGGCCGGCGGCCACGTCATCGAGCAATCCGCCCAGGGTGGCCGCATCCATGGTCGGTAGCATTGCTCCCCATGTCGCAGCCGGCCACCTCGAACGTCCCCCTCGTCGACCCCACCGGGTTGCGGGTGGCCTTCCTGGGTCCCCTCGGCACGTTCACCGAGCAGGCCCTGCGCAACCAGCCCGACCTGGGCGCGGCCACGCTCGTGCCGCTGCGCACCATGCCCGACGTGCTCGACGCCGTGCGCGACGGCGAGGTCGACCTCGGCTTCGTGGCCATCGAGAACTCGATCGAGGGCACGGTCAACGTCACGCTCGACGCGCTCCTGTTCGACCACGCGCTCCTCATCCAGCGTGAGGTGGTGCTGGACATCGAGCACTGCCTGCTGGCCATCCCGGGCACGACCCTGGCCGACGTGAAGGTGGTGCACTCCATCCCGGTCGCCACCGCGCAGTGCCACGGCTACCTGCGCCGGGTCGTGCCGCAGGCCGATCTTCGTGCCGCCAACTCGACCGCCGAGGCCGCCCGCACCGTGGGCGAGCTGCGTGAGCCCGGTCTGGCCGCGGTGGCGCCGCGGGCCTCGGCGCCGTTGTACGGGCTCGAGATCCTGGCCGCCGACATCGCCGACCACCCGGGCAACCAGACGCGCTTCGTCGTCGTGTCCCGCACCGGTGTGCCCGCGCCGACGGGGCACGACAAGACGTCGCTGCTCGTGCACCAGCGCGCCGACGAGCCCGGGTCGTTGCTGTCGATCCTGCAGGAGTTCGCGGCGCGGCGCATCAACCTGTCGAACCTGCTGTCGCGGCCGACCAAAGCCGGCGGGCTCGGTGACTACTGCTTCTTCGTCGAGGCCGAGGGCCACGTGGCCGACGAGGTGCTGGCCGACGCGCTGCGCGACATCCACGCCAAGCAGGGGAACGTGAAGTTCCTCGGGTCGTACCCGGCGGCCGGCGCGCAGGCGGCCGACGCGAGGGCCCACGCCGACGCGGCATGGCAGGCGGCCGACGATTGGCTGAAAGCGTTGCGGGGCCAGATCGCCGATGGGTGAGCTCGAGCCGATGCGACGCCGCATCCACCGTCTGGAGGACGTCCACGTCGCCGGCGCCGTCGAGTCGACGGACGACGCCGGCGCGCTGCGTCGTCTGCTTGCCGCCGTGGGCTCCCTGTACGAGCGGGCGGTCGACGCGGTGCTGGCCACACCGCACGTCGTGCCCGACCAGGGTCACGCCATGGCGTTGCTCGACCAGTCGTCCCCACGCGACGGTGCCAGCGAGCTCGGCGAGCAGATCGCCAAGGTGGCGCTGATCGCCACACCGATCCTGCGGCGCATGGAGGTGGCGCGGCGCTTCACGCGCGTGCCCGGCGTGAAGAAGCTCCCGTTCGTGATGTCGCTCACGACGGCGGCGTCGGTGGGTGCGGCGCTCAGTCACGGCGTGCGCGACGTGCAGGTGATCGGGTCGTACGTGTCGAGCCGGCTGCAGGAGGCGTCGGGTGCCGCGCCCGACCCGAAGCTGGTGAAGCAGCTGACGGTGCAGCTCTACCTGTCGCCCGGGTCGACGCCGCGCCTCGACCAGCGCGTCGGCCCGGCCCGTCTGCTGCGCCGCTGGCTGGTGCGGGGCGCGCTCGGTCGCGACGGCCGCCGCCAGGCCGAGAAGGCCGTCGCCGCCGTCGCCCGCCTGGACGTCGACCGGGCGCTCGCCGCCTGGCGAGCCACCGGCGGCCGCTGAAGTCTCACCCCCGCCCCGCCCCGCCGAGCCGCCGCGCACGCCCCGTCGCCCGGTCGCTGCGACCTGCCGGCGAAGGTCAGCTGCAGGGAGGGATCGGGGTGAGGGTGTAGCGCTCGGTACCCGAGTTCGAGAACCGGCCCAACGGGGTGTCGACCGAGCCGCTGCCACCGCCGACCATGGCGCCGGGTTGGGCGGGGTCGTCGGGAAGGCGGATCTCGTAGGTGCCGTTGCCTTGGGCCGCGAACGGACCGGAGTAGGTGTAGGTGCCCGCCAGGCCGCCGCTGAACTTCACGGCGAAGCCGCCGCCGGTGAGCGTGAACGGGGCCAGGACATCGCACACGTCCTGGTCGGCCTGGAAGTCGTCGAGCCCGCCGACGATGTGGAAGGACGAGGGCGCCGCCGTGTCGAGCGTGATCGACTGCTTTCCGACGCCCCGCTTGGAGCGTGACTCCGCGGCGACGGTGCCGCTCTTGTTCTTCTCCGGCGGTGCCGAGTAGGTGAACGTGGCGTCGGCGGCCACCTTGCTGGCGCTCGGCGCCACGCCGGCCCCGCCCGCCGACAGCGTGGCCGTGACCGTGCCACCGACGGCGGCGCCGTCGACCTTGCTGCGGGGCTCGGCCAGCACCTTGGCGGTCGACGAGGGCTTCAGGCCCTTGGGTCCCGGCGCCGCCGAGAGCTTCAGGTCGACGCATCGGCCCGATTGCCAGGCCTTCTTGGCGGCGTCCACGAAGCGAGCGGCCACCAGCGACTCGAACATCATGCCCATGACCGTGGCGATGGTGGACATGCTCTTCGTGACGGTGCCACCGGTCCGGTTGGCGGTGTACCTCGTGAGCTTGCCGCCCGACTGGCCGATCGTGAAGTCGACGAACTGGCCCTTGCCGCCCCCGAAGTCGGCCCACTGGGTGTGGTTGGTGCTCTCGGTGTTCACCAGTTCGGCGTTGTCGTCGACGTTGCCGGTGATGTCGACGTCGATGGTGGCGTTGGTGCCGGCGCCGCCCTTGGAGGTCTTCACGTCGAGCTTGATCTGGATGTCGAACGTGCCGTCGGCTTTCGGGCAGGGGTGGACCACGGCCTGCGCTTTGAAGTCGATGTCGACACCGTCCTGCTGGCCTTTGAACTCGAGCTCGACGCTCGACTGCTCGACGGAGCCCGTGATCGTGCTGCCGGAGCTGCTGTGCTCCGAGTACTGGTCGGCGGTGAAGCCGTTGGCGGCCGAGACGATGGCGTCGGCGGTGAGGCCGAGGCCGAGCGCGCCCATGAACACGCCCAGCACGCCGGTGCCTGTGGCGGCGCCCGTACCGGAGTCGTCGGCCAGCAGTGCGGGGGCGCGCCGGGCGCGGACCGACTTTCCGGGCGTGGTCGGTTCGAGCGGCGCGACCGAGGCGAGAGCCTCGACCTGGGTGTCGACCTGGGCCCAGGCACCGCGCAGCGCGGCCGCGGTGGCCTCCGTGCTGCCGACGGCAGCCTCGAGCCCGGAGACCTTGGCGGCCTCCAGTTCGAGCCGCTGCGACAGGTCGGCGAACGCCGCCGTCCGCTCGGCGTCGGGGAGGGCGAGCACGGTGTCAGCGAGGTGGCGGGCGGCGCCCTCGTCGACCCCGTCGCCCTTGGCCAGCGAGCTCAACGCGGCGTCGGTGACGCGCCCGCTCTCGATCATCCCCGCCTTCGCCGCGGTCCGGGTCGCCGTCGTCGCGGCGATGCTGGCGCCGGAGCCCGTCGCCGCGCCGGTCGCCTGGGTCGTGGCGGTGCTGCCGCCCCCGCACGCCGACACCGACAGACCCAAGACCACCACGACCGACACCCAGCGCGACCTGTTCACCGCCCGACCGTATGGGCGAGGTGCGCAGGGACGTGCTCGAACGCTGGCGCCGACGGAGACCGGAACGACGAGGCGGGAGTGATCGAACGGACGACGACCGGGCGGCCAGCGCTAGCCTGCCCGGCGGAACGGTGGCAGAGCGGACGAATGCAGTCGCCTTGAAAGCGACCGTGCCGAGAGGCACCGAGGGTTCGAATCCCTCCCGTTCCGCTGTGTGATGTCGCGAGACATCGGAAACGGTCCGGACCCTCATTGGGGTTCGGATCGTTTGGTTTTTCGGGGTCCGGGTGGGGTGCCGGTGGGTTTGCCGGTGCCGTGGTAGCGGTGTTCGGGGTTGATTGTGAGGTGGCGGATGAGTTCGCCGGTGGCG
>JANPGL010000556.1:0-4699 GCA_031423915.1 Actinomycetes bacterium
CCATCCAGACCGGCATCGGGGCCATCCCGAACGCCATCCTGTCCAACCTGAGCAACCACCACGATCTCGGCGTGCACACCGAACTGCTGTCCGACGGGCTCGTCGACCTCGTCGAGTCGGGCGTGGTGAACGGGGTGCGCAAGCAGCTGAACCGCACGAAGGTGGTCGGCACGTTCGCGCTGGGCACGAAGCGGCTGTACGACTTCCTGGCCGACAACACCGCCATCGAGCTCTGGCCCGTGCGCTACGTGAACAACCCGCGCATCATCGCCGGCGAGCCGAACTTCGTGTCGATCAACGCCACGTTGGCCGTCGACTTCCTGGGGCAGTGCGCGTCGGAGACGATCGGCAGCAAGTACTGGTCGTCGTCGGGCGGCCAGAGCGACTTCGCCCGCGGCGCGATGTTCTCGCAGGGCGGCCAGGGCTTCATCGTGGTGCGCTCGACGGCCAAGCACGGCGAGGTGTCGGCCATCACGCCGCAGCTCCCCACCGGCTCCGCCGTCACGACGATGAAGAACACGGTCGACAAGGTCGTCACCGAGTACGGGGTGGCCGAGCTGCGGGGGCGCACCATCGCCGAGCGCACCGAGTCGCTCATCGGCATCGCCCACCCGGGCTTCCGCGAGCGCCTGCGCGACGACGCCAAGCGCCTCGGCTACCTGCACTGAACGACCGGACGGTAGGGTCCTGCGCCGGGGAGGGGACATGACCGACACCGGCACGACCTCGATCGACGAACACCTGCGGGCACTGGCCCGAGACGGGTTCAGCGTGCAGCCCGACGCGCTCGAGCCGGCGCTCGTCGACGAGCTGCTCGCCGAGATCGAGGCGATGCGCATCACGTGGGGCCGTTCCCTCGTCCAGTCCTTCCACGGCTTGCGCACCGTGCGCTACTTCGACCTGCTGAACGGCGCCCCGGTGTGGCGGAGGTTGCCCGCCCACCCGGCCATCCTGCCGGTGATGCGCGCCGTGCTGGGCGACGATTGCCTGCTCAGCACCTACGGCACGGTGGCCATCGGTCCCGGCGAGCCCGCCCAGGCCGTCCACGCCGACGACGTGCTCTATCGGATGCCCCGGCCCCACGGCGACATCTTCTGCAACGTGATGGTGGCGTTGAGCGACTTCACCGAGGCCAACGGCGCCACCCGGATGGTGCCGGGCAGCCATCGGTGGCCCGACGACCCCGAGGTCCGCATCCTGCCCGCCGGCGAGACCGACGACCGGTGGGTCTCGGCGCCCGCCGAGATGCCCCGCGGCAGCGTGTGCTTCTTCCTGGGCGGCACCTACCACGGCGGTGGCGCCAACCGGACCGACGCGCCCCGCCATGGGATCACGATGGCCTACTGCGCCGGCTGGCTCCGCCCCCAGGAGAACTTCGTGGCCGCCGTCGCCCAGGAGCGCGCCGCAGGATGGGATCCCGAGCTGCTCGACGTCATGGGTTGGGGCACCGCTCACCGCGGGAGCCTGGGCCGCATCTACACCCACCCGCGTCACCTGACCGGGCCACTCGCCCGTCGGATCGTCACGGCGCAGGCGCCCCAGACCGATCTCTGACACACCGTTCGGCCACACTGGTCCCATGGCATTCGGTCAATCCTCGGGTCCCCCCGCCACCGGCAAGCAGGTGGCCGAGCTGCTGGCGCTCGTCCAGGCGGCAGGTCACACCGACTTCCGCGACGCCCGCGGTCCGCTCGGTCTGAACCAACGGCAGGCCGCGGGCAAGTTCACCCGCGACGAGGCCGACGTCTTCATCGCCCAGCTCCAGGACGCCGAGCACGACGGCGACGCGCCGCCGCCGTCCCTCACACCGCGGCCGGTCGCCAAGGTCGCAGCGGCGAAGGCGACGTCGTCGGCCGAGTCCGCGCTGCGCAAGGTGTCGTCCGAGGTGCTGGCGGCCGAGCTGCAGCGGCGCGGCTGGGTCGTGATGGAACCGTGAGCGCCCGCTACTCGTAGCTCAGGCACCCGTCGGTGAGGCTGGCGGCCGGCAGAGCGTCCTTCTCGACCCAGTAGTCCTGGGTGTGTTGCCACTCGGGCTTGTCGCCGCGCTGGGGCAGCAGGTGCATGCCGCGCATCAGGTAGCCGGGGTTGAAGTTCTCCGGATCGATCCACGGCAAGATCGGCATGTCGGCATCCTCGGGCCGCAAGGTCGGCACCACCCGCTTGTAGCCGTGGTCGTCCATGTGGTGCAGCAGGCGGCACACGAAATCGCCGATCAGGTCGGCGCGCAGCGTCCACGACGCCCGGAAGTAGCCGAAGACCCACAGCATGTTCGGCACGCCGGTGAACATCATCCCGCGGTACGTCACGGTGTCGTGGAACGCCAGTGGCCTCCCGTCGATCTCGAAGACGATGTCGCCGAGCACGCACAGGTCGAAGCCGGTGGCGGTCACGATGATGTCGGCTTCGAGCTCGCGACCCGACTTCAGCAGGATGCCCTTCTCGGTGAAGGTCTCGATGTGGTCGGTCACCATGTCGGCCTTGCCCGCCGAGATGCCGGCGAACAGGTCGCCGTCGGGCACGAAGGCCAGACGTTGGCGCCACGGCCGGTAGTTCGGTGTGAAGTGGGTGTCGACGTCGTAGCCCTCGGGCAGATGGGCGCGGACGTTCTCGATGAGCTCCTTGGTCAGCACGTCGGGCTGCTCGAACGACAGGCGGGTCACCGCCTCCTGGTCGAACAGGATCTTCTTGCGCACGATCTCGTGGATCCAGGTCTCGTCGATGTCGATCTCGCGCAGCGTGTCGGCCAGTTCGTTGGCGTTGCGCCCCGTCCAGAAGTACGTGGGCGAGCGCTGCAGCACGGTGATGTGCTTCACCTTGGGCGCCATGGCCGGCACCAGCGTGGCCGCCGTGGCGCCCGAGCCGATGCAGATGACGGTCTTGTCCGCGTAGTCGAGGTCGTCCGGCCAGGTCTGCGGGTGCACGATGCGGCCCTGGTAGCGGTCCATGCCCGGCCATTCGGGCGTGTAGCCCTTCGAATGGCGGTAGTAGCCCTGGCACATCCACAGGAAGTTCGTCGTGAAGCGCAGGCGTTCGTTCGTGTCGGTCCGTACCGCGTCGATGGTCCACAGGTCGTCGGCGCTCGACCACGACGCGTTGGTGATCTTGTGCTGGTAGCGGATGTGGCGGCGCAGGTCGTTGTCGTCGATGACTTCGCCCATGTACTTGAGGATCTCGCCCGCAGTGGCGATCGGCGCACCCGTCCACGGCTTGAAGCGATAGCCGAACGTGTAGAGATCGCTGTCCGAGCGGATGCCGGGGTAGGTGTGCATCTGCCACGTGCCACCGAAGCTCTCGAGGGCCTCGAGCACGACGAAGGACTTCTCGGGGCACTGGGTCTGGAGGTGGTAGGCGCCGCCCACGCCCGAGATGCCCGCGCCGACGACGAGGACGTCGAAGTGCTCGACCTTCGTGGGCGCCTGGTCCATCACCGCTGACGTCTGGCTCATGCCACTCCCCCTGGGTACGTGGTACCTGTGTACACGTCGCGGTACCGCGACGTCGAGTGGCGAAGCGGGCCGCTTGTTCGGGACCAAGGTCCCTGGTGTGGCGAGATCTACGGCCGGTGGCACGGACCCTCGTGGATCGGCCCGGGAACTCTGTGACACCCCTTCCGTATCGTTCGGGACATGGATCTGACGGCGTTGGTCGAGCGGGTGGCGTCGTTCGACGCGGCCTGCCGCGACCGCGACGAGATCCTCTCGGTCGCCCAGGACGTCGCCCGGCTACGCCGCTGGCTCGATGCCCGCGACGCCGCGGTCACCGGCGCGCTCAGCCGTGTCTCGTCCTACCCGGAGAAGTCGTTGGCCGACGCAACCAGGGTGCCGCTACGCAACGCCGAACGCTCGAAGGAACGGTCGGATCTCGCTGCGGCGGCACCCTCGTTCGCCGACGCGTTGGAGGCCGGCACCATCGACGGTGGCCATCTCGACGCGTTCAACCGCAGCCTGCGCGGGCTCGACCCGACCCAGCGACAGGCCATGCTCGACGAGGCCGAACGACTCGTCGGCATCGCCGGACACGTCGACGCCGACGAGTTCGCCAAGCGGGTCAAGACGACCACCGACCGGGTACGGGCCGAGAGCGGCATCGACGTGTTGGAACGGCAACGACGAGACACCCGACTGCGATCGTGGGTCGACAAGACCACCGGCATGTGGCGACTCTCGGGCGCGTTCGATCCGCTCACCGGCATGCGCCTCGCCGCCCGACTGAAAGCCGCGAAGGACGACCTGTTCCGCGCCGCGCAGCCCGACACGTGCCCCGACGACCCCATCGAACGCGACCAGCACCTCGCCGCCCACGCCCTCGTCGCCCTCCTCCTGCCCGCCGAGACCGCCACCCTGCCCTCGTCGAGCCGGGCCGAGTTCGTCGCACTCATCGACGCGACCCAACCACCGTCGCCCGACGGACCCGTCGTCGACTGGGGACTCCCCGTCGAACTACCCGCCGAGATCCTCGCCACGCTCGCCGCTGACGCCGACGTGCACGGGATCGTGCTGTGGAACGGGCTCGTGCTCCACGCACCCGGCACCCTCGACCTCGGGCGCACCACCCGCATCGCCAACCGGGCCCAACGACGGGTGCTGCGCGGCTGGTACGCCACCTGTGCCGTGCCGGGCTGCACCGTCCGGTACGACAACTGCCGCATCCACCACATCACCTGGTGGCGCCACGGCGGCACCACCGACCTCGCCAACCT
>JANPGL010000557.1:0-6864 GCA_031423915.1 Actinomycetes bacterium
CGTGCAGGTCGAGCTCACGTCGTCGGCCGACCCGGCCGACCCGCGCACGATCATCGGGTTCGTGCCGAACGACGCCCCACCGGCCGATCTCACGTTCGTCTTCCCGGTCGATGTCGGCATCAACTCGGGACAGGTGGGCGGGCCGTCGGCGGGGCTCGCGTTCACGCTGGCGCTCCTCGACAAGCTCACGCCGGGCGACCTGACGGGCGGCAAGCTGATCGCCGCCACCGGGACCATGTCGCCCAACGAGCGCGTCGGCAACATCGGCGGCGTGCGGCAGAAGACGGTCGCCGTGGCCCGCGCCGGTGCCTCCGTGTTCCTGGTGCCGGCCGACGAGGCCGAGGAGGCCACGGCGCAGGCCAAGGGCACGGGGCTGCAGATCATCGGCGTGCGCGACCTCGACGACGCGCTCGCCGCGCTGCGCCAGCTCGGCGGCAACGTCGACCAGCTCACGGCGGGTCGCACCAGCTGAGCGACCTACGGTGGGCGCATGGATCCGACGCCTGCCCAACTCGCCGCCCTGTCCTCCAGCGAGGACCGCGGCCCGGTGGTCATGCTCAACCTGGTCCGCTTCCGCGCCGACGGCGGCCGCGACGCCTACCTGCGCTACTCGCGCGGGTTCGTGCCGCTGCTCAAGCGATGTGGCGGCACGATCCTGTGGGCGGGTGACGTGACCGGGGTGGCCCTCGGCGACGACGGCCAGCGTTGGGACTACGCCGTGCTGGTCCAGTACCCGAACCGTGGCGCGTTCGTCGAGACCCTCACGTCCGACGACTACGCCGCCATCAACGCGGACCGGCTCGCCGGGCTCGAGGACCACCTGATCCTGCCGGTGTCGCCCACGTACTCGAAGTTCGCCGACTGACCGGTGGCCGCACGGGGTGTCCCCGTGCGGGTGGGTCGCGGCCCGTACGCTTGACCCATGGCAGCCTCCGTTCGCTTCGAGCCCGACGACGTCGCCGCGGCCACGTTCCCCGTCGCCCGGCGCGGCTACGACACCGACGAGGTGCGCTCCTACCTGCGCAGCCTGGCGGCCGAGGTCGGTCGGTTGCGTCGGGAGTGCGACGAGCTGCGCACCCAGCTGACGGCCAAGCCTCGTGACGTCGCTGCGCTCGACGAGGCCCAGGTGGCGCAGGCCCTGGGCGAGGAGGCGGCGCGCGTGCTCACCACGGCGCGCGAAGCGGCGACGCAGATCCGCGCCAAGTCCGAGGAGGCGGCCGCTGCGCTCGTCGACGAGGCCAACGAGGACGCGGCCCGTACCCGCGAGCATGCCGACCTGGAGGCGGCCCGGCTCCGCCAGGAGGCCATCAGCCAGGCCGATGGCGAGGTGGAGGCGGCCAAGCGGGAGGGACGCGAGATGGTGGCCGAGGCGCGCGCCGTGCGCGAGCGCATGCTCGACGACGTCCGCCGTCGGCGCGAGGTGGCCAAGGGTCAGCTCGAACAGCTCCGCCTGGGACACGAACGCGTGCTCGGCACGTTCGAGCTGGCCGCCGATGCGCTCGCCGCCGTCACTGCCGACCTGCGAGCCCTCGTGCCCGACGTCCGCCGCAACAGCGCGGTCGAGACCGGACCGTTGCCCACGGTGCTCCCGCGGGGCGAGCGCGAGCCGATGTTCGACGCCGAGGCCGACGAGGCCCTGGCGCCCGCCGCGCCGTCTCCCGTGCACGTCAGCGTGCCGCTCCGCGCCGCCGCGCTCGATGAGGTCCACGTCGACGCGGTGCTCGACGACGCGGCGCCGGACGACGAGCCCGAGCGTCCGACGGTGCTGCTCAGCGCGTTCTCGCTCGGCGAAGCGCCCGCCGTCGAGCCCGTAGCCGAGCACGAGGTCGAGGTCGACGAGGTCGAACCGGTCGCCGCGGTCGAACCGGTCGACGAGGTCGAGGTCGAGGTCGAGGTCGAACCGGTCGCCGACGTCGAGGAGCCCGCGGCGTCCGTCGAGGAGCAGGTCGACACACCCGACGAGCTCGACGATGTGATCGTCGAGCCGGTGGCCGACGAGGAACCCGAGCCCGAGGACGTCGTCGCCGACGAGCGCTCGGTCGAGCACGAGCACGACGACCACCACCGGCCCTCGGCCGATGATCTGTTCGCCCGGATCCGTGCTGCACGCGCCGCGGTGGCGACCGAGTCGGTGGCGGCGCCAGCGGCGGTGGTCGAGCCCGAACGGGAGCGGGTGCGCGCTGCCGTGCTGGTGGCCGACCCGGCCGACCGGGCCGACCCGTACGTCGACGTCGTGGCGGTTCGCGCCGAGGCGCTCGCCCCCGTCGAGCTGGCCGTGGCCCGCCGGCTCAAGCGGGCGCTGGCCGACGAGCAGAACGAGGTGCTCGACCGGCTGCGCCGCAAGAACCCGGTGCTAACGCTCGACGCACTCGTGGGCACGCTCGACGACCACGCGGCGCCGTACCAGGAAGCTGTGCGCCACGAGATCGACGTCGCCATTTCTGCCGGGGCGCGGTCGCTGCGGCCCGAGCTGAGCGACGCTGACCTGGCCCTCCAGACCGCCGGCGTTGCCGGGGTCGTGCTGACGGCGGCGCGGGACGAGGTCGTGGTGCCGTTGCGTGAACGGCTCGCCCGCCTGCTCGACGAGGCCGGCGACGCCGCCGCGGCGGCCGACGGGGTTCGCACGCTGTACCGCGAGTGGAAGACGCAGAAGCTCGACGCCGGGGCGCGCCACCTGGCGCTCGCCGCCCACGGGCAGGCGGCGTACGCCGTGCTGGTGCCCGGCACGCTCGTGTGCTGGACGGTCGATCCGTCGCAACCGTGCCCCGACGGCGAGGACAACACCCTCGGCGGTCCCACGCCCGCCGGTGAGGAGTTCCCGACGGGTCACCGCAGCGCCCCGGCGTACGTCGGCTGCCGCTGCGCCCTCGCGCCCGCCGCTCGCTGACCTGCTCCACTACCCTCGTGGGTCGTGCGAACCCCGTCCGACCTGCCGCGGCGCCGCTTCCTCGGCTCGGGTGGTCGTCGGGGTCGCAACGTCGCGTTGACGCTGATGGTGCTGGCGCTCGTCGGCATCGTGGTGGCCCGAGCATTGGCCCGTCTGGTCACCGATGGTTGGTGGTTCGAGGCGCTCCACCACTCTGACGTGCTGTCGACGATCAGCCGGGCTCGGCTCGAGCTCGGGCTCGTCGGCGGTGTGGCGGCCGCGGCGGTGCTGCACCTGTGCCTGCTGCTCGTCGACCGCACCCCGCCGTTGGAGCGACCGTACGGCACCGATGACCAGCTGGTGACGCGCTACCAGGTGCTGGTGGCCGAGCACGGGCTGGCCTTGCGGCTGGGCGTGTCGGCGGCGTTCGGCCTCGTCGCCGGGCTGCCGTTGGCCGGGCGGTGGCAGGAGTGGCTGCTGTTCCGCCACGCCGTCATGTTCCACCAGTCGGACGGGGTCTACGGCCACGACATCAGCTTCTACGTGTTCCGTCTGCCGTTCCTGATGTTCGCGTTGGAGTGGGTGTTCAGCGTCCTCCTGGTCATCACGTTGCTGACGACCGTCACGCACTACCTCAGTGGCTCGGTGCGCCTGGCGGGGCCTCGTCGGTCGTCGCCCGGTGTGCGACTGCACGTGTCGGTGCTCCTCATCGCGCTGGCGTTGGTACGCGCCGCTGCCTACTGGCTGCACCGCTATGAGCTCGTCACATCGACCCGCGGCTACGTGCGAGGCCTCGGCGCCACCGACGAGCACCATGTGCGCCCGGCGCTGGCGCTGCTGGCACTGGTGGCCATCACCACCGCGGTGCTGCTCGTGGTCGGCCTGCGGCTGCGGTCGTGGCGTCTGCCGATCGTGGCGGCGTCGCTGTGGGCGGTCGTGGCGCTCGTCGCCGGCACGGTGTACCCGGCCGTCGTGCAGCGCGTCCGCTCGCACGACGAGCCGGCCCTGCGCGAGCGGCCGGCGATCCAACGAAACCTGGTGGCCACGCGCACCGCGTTCGGGCTCGACGGGGTGTCGGCCAGCACCGAGTCGTTGCAGGGGACGTCGGCGTCCGTCGACGCCGACGAGCTGGCGAGCCTGGCAGATGTGCGCCTCCTGTCGTCGGCGGTGGCGGCGCGCACGATGAGCCTGCCCTCGTCGAACGGTCAGCCGGCTCCCGCGGCGGGCAGCCGCCCCGATGTCGGCCTGTACCAGGTCGACGGTGAGGCGCGGCAGGTGTTCGTGGGCGTGCCGGCCATCGATCCCGGCGACCGCGTATCGTGGGACGATCGCCATCGCCACGCCGTGACCGCCGCGAAGCCGCTGCTGGTGGAGGCGAGCGTGGTCACGGCCGACGGCGCCAGCGTGACGGTGCCCGATGCCGGTGCGCTCGCCGTGCGCGCCGGTCCCATCTACGTCGGGGAGGACGCCGGCTCGTTCGCCGTGGTGTCGAAAGTGGGAACGCCGCCCGCTCCGGATGCTCTGACCGCGGTGCCGCTGTCGTCGTTCGCTCGCCGGGCCGCGTTCGCCCTGCGCTTCGCCGACCTCGAGCTGCTCCAGCGCGTGGACACCTCCGACCGCATCCTCTACGTGCGTTCGGTGGCCGATCGTGTCCGCACGCTGGCGCCGTTCCTGCGCTGGGACAGCGAGCCGTATGCGGTGGTGGCCTCGGGGCGGCTGGTGTGGGTCGTCGACGGCTACACGACGGCCGATGGATACCCGTCGGCGGAGCGAGCCGACGTGTCGGGCGTGGCACAGGGGTCGGGCTTGCAGCGCGAGTTCAACTACGTACGCAACTCGGTGAAGGCGATCGTCGACGCGCACGACGGGAACGTCACGCTGTACGCCGTCGACACGTCCGACCCCGTGCTCGAGGCATGGCGGGGCGCGTTCCCCTCGCTGTTCGAGGACTGGTCGCAGCTGCTCCCTGCGGTGAAAGCGCAGCTGCACTACCCGGCCGATCTCATGCGGGTGCAGGCCGCCATGTGGGGTCGCTACCGCACCGATGACGCCCGCAGCAGCGACGCCGCGCTGTTCACGACGCTCACGGGCCGATGGACGACCGCACCGACCCGCGTGGTCGGCACCGGGCTGTCGGCGACGGCGACGCCGCCGTCGACGACCGCCACGAGCCCGTCCACCCGGGCCACGACGCCACCGAGCACGTCGACGGCGGCGGTGCGTGCCCGCCAGGTCGTCACGCCGATCGACGTGGTGTGGAACGGTCAGCTCGTCACCGTCACGCCGATGGTGTCGGCCGAGAAGCCGACCGCGCAGGAGAACCTGGCCGCGCTGGTGACCGGCTCCGTCGACGTCGACGGCCGCCCGGTGCTGCGGGTCATGCGCGCCGACACCCCGACGCCGAGCCCGGGCACGGCGCGAGCGCTGCTGGAGGCAGCGGCACGCACGTACACGCAGACGCTCGATGGCGACGCCGACCTCGGCGAGCTCCAACCCGTGCCGGTCGCCGGCGACATCGTCTGGGTGCTCCCGTTCTACGAGGCGGCCGGGACCAGGTTGTCGGGCGTGGCGGCGTTGGCCGACGGACAGGTGAAGGTGTCCCGCACGGTCGAGGGCGCGGTGCAGGCCCTGTTCAAGGTCGACCCCGGGTTCATCACGCGCCAGCCGGGCGGCACCCCCGAGACGTCGTCGGTTCCCTCCGGCAAGACCGCGGACGAGCTGCTGGCCCAGGCCGAGGAACTGTCTCGCCAGGCCACCGCCCGGCTCAAGGACGGCCAGCCGACCGAGGCCATCAACCTGCTGCGCCAGGCGTACGAGCGGGCCGCCGAGGCGGCCCGGAGACGCTCGACGGAAGGGTCGACGGGAGGGTCGACGACCACGACCACCACGGTGCCGCCGACGACCACGACCACGGCGCCGACGGTCAACGCCTGACGAACCGGGTTGGAGCGCTGCAGCCTTCGCGCTACCATGAGCATCACGCCGCGGGGTGGAGCAGTCTGGTAGCTCGTCGGGCTCATAACCCGAAGGTCATAGGTTCAAATCCTATCCCCGCCACTACGAAGGCCCAGGTCAGAGCACATGCTCGGCCTGGGCCTCGCTCGTTTTCGGCCCGGCTTCTATGGAACTTCTAATGGACAGATTCCCTGACGGTCGTGCGGGAGTCGAGCCGCCTGAAGGAACCGTGCAAGGAACTACTCCGGCCGCTGCGCTTCTCGGGTCGTACGATTCACAGCGAGATCGAGGCGGTCGGCGATGGCGCAGAGACGAGCAGCTGGAAAGACCGGGATGCCGGCCAGTCCGCAAACTCGCCACGCGCCTGACGTCTCGGACGATGAGCAGCCACTGGCGACGTTCCTCGACCACGCCTGGGGGGCGAGCCGTTCGGGAGCGATCGCAGCTCGCGGCTTCCACTATCAAGACGCAGTGGCCGCCTGGCTTGCCACCCGTATGGCCTGCGGAGCGCTGCCGTGCGAGCGTGTTGTCCCCGAGAGCCTCGAGGACGTGGTGTGCGAGGGGGAGCAGACCTGGCACGTGCAGGTGAAGTCACGGCAGGCCCGTGTCGGAGACTTTCCCCTCGGTGTTGCCGCGACTCACGTGGTCGATGCGTGGGGCCGAGGTAGGGCGCTGCGACGGCGGTTCCCTGGCTGCCGTCTCGTCGTGGTTTTCGAACGCGGTGTCGAGGGTGAGAGCTCCGACGTGTGGGGCGTTCCGCTTGGATCAGATGCGGCCTGGCCGCGCTTGCGTAGCCGGCTGGCCGATGTGTGTCAGCGAAGGAAACTCGACGCAGCTGACGCCGATGATCTTCTGGCCAACACGTCCGTCTTCGTCCTGACGCGCGATTCACTTGCGCAGTTCATGGCGCATGAGGTGGGTCGGCTCGCCGGGCTACCAGTCGGTGCTGCGGCCATTGCCGTACGCTCGCTCGCCGCGGAGATCGCCAAAGTCACCGACGCTAACGCCGAGGCTCAGTGGCAAACGCGCAACGGATTGACCCG
>JANPGL010000558.1:0-34609 GCA_031423915.1 Actinomycetes bacterium
TTGACCGTGGCGGCCACGTCGGCGTACCGGGAGATGGTGTCGGCGTCCCGGACGTCGCCGAACAGCGGCGTTATCACGATGGTGGCAAGCACCGCGAGTGCCGCCACCGGGGGTAGCAGCACTGCCACGAGCTTCGAACGGATCTTCAATCGGCGCAGCATCGATCCTCCACCCGCAGGCGGCACGTCGAACGGGGAGGCGAGCCCTCTCCTCTGTGGGAGTCATCGGCCGTTCGGAGCCGGGGATTAGCGGTGCGGCGGTTTCTGCGTCGTCGCGGTCAGGACCCGGTCAGTTCTCGACCGTGACGATCGTCAGCTCCTGCACGGCCCGGGTGAGCATCACGTACGCCAGCCGTGCACCCCGCGGCCCGATGGCCACGAGCGCCTCGTGGTCGACCGCGACGACGCCGTCGAGCTCGAGGCCCTTGGCCGCTTCCGGCGCGAGCAACGGCACGGCGTCGGCGGCCAGGTGGTCGAGGCGATCGACGGCGACCCAGGCCCGCCCGGCCAGTTCGGTGGCGATGGCGTCGTGGTCGGCCACCGGGGCGATGATCCCCGAGAGCGTGTGGCGGTCGCGCAGGTCGGCCAGCGCGTCGACCGTGGCGACCGCCAACCGGGCGCGGGAGGTCACGACCCGTCGGGGCGGGTCGCCGTCGAGCCGAGCCGACCGGCTCGCCGGCACCGTGACCGCGGCGTGGGCGAGCAACGCGTTGGCGACCGCGAGCACCGGCGCCGGGACGCGGTAGCCGATCGTGAGGTGCTCGACGGCCGTGTCCGCCGGGTTGCCGAGGGCGGCCAGCGCGGCGTCCCACGACGACTGGCCGCCGGGACTGGTCGACTGGGCCAGGTCGCCGAGGATCGTGAACGAGCGCGACGGGCAGCGCCTGGCCACGGCCCGCAGCGCCATGGCCGACAGGTCCTGTGCCTCGTCCACCACCACGTGGCCCCAGTGCCGCGGGGCACCGTCGAGCAGCCCGGCGGCTTCGTCCACCAGCACGGCCTCGGCCGCGCTCCACGCGTGGCGGCGCCCGCCCTTCGACACGAGCAGGGCCTGCTCGGCGTCGTCGAGCACCCCTTCGGCGGCGGCGGCGAGCAGGTCGGGCTGGCGCAACAGGCGCTGGACGACGTCGTCGGGCTTCTGGGCGGGCCAGGCGGCGTCGAGGGCCTTGCGCAGCGGTTGCGCTTTGGCCCACGACTCGTCCTTGCCCGTCAGCAGCAACAGCTCGCGTTGGGCGAGCCCACGAAGCCCCGACCGGCGGGCGTGGAGCGGCGCGGTGCCGGCCAGTGCCCGGTCGAGCCACTCCGCGATGGTGTCGGGGGCGATGACCACGGTGCGGACGCCGATCGGCAGGCGGACCGCCTCCGTCGGCGGGCGGATCCGGGCCAGCGTCGCCCGGGCGATCACGGTGGCCAGACGCCCGTCGCCCAGCAACCGGGCTCGATCGTCGCCGTCGACCGCGGTCACCGCGACGCGCGGGCTCAGCAGGTCGGCGAGCGTGCGCTGCTCCACCGAACGCTCGCCGAGCGACGGGAGGACGTCGGCCACGTAGGCCAGGAACACCCGGTTGGGGCCCACGACGAGCACGCCCTCGCGCTCCAGCTTCCCTCGGTGCTCGAACAGCAGGTAGGCGGCGCGGTGCAGGCCGACGGCCGTCTTGCCGGTGCCCGGCCCGCCCTGCACGACGAGGGAGCGCCCGAGCGGCGAGCGGATGACCACGTCCTGCTCGGCCTGGATGGTGGCCACGATCTCGCGCATGGCACCGGTGCGAGCGGCCCCGATCTCGGCCAGCACGGGGTCGGGGATGCCGCTGGCGGCGTCGGCGGCGGCACCGTCGGCCAGGCTGGCGTCGTCGAGGTGCTCGTCGTTGTAGGCCAGCACGTCGCCGTCGCGCAGCGTGAAGCGCCGGCGCAGGTCGAGGCCGAGGTTGTCGCGCAGGGTGGCCCGGTAGAACGGGGCGGCGATGCGGGCCCGCCAGTCGACGATCACGGGATCGCGGTGCTCGTCCTCCAGGTGGCGGCGGCCGATGTGGAAGTCGCCCTCGCGTCCGGTGATGCGGCCGAAGAACTCCGCGCAGGCGGGGTCGGCCAGGTCGGCGAGGGCCCGCTGCGCGGTGGCCTCCACGTACTCCCGTGTCACCTCGTCGGCGGCCGACGGGTTGGCCAGGACGGCCCGGTAGCCGTCGATTGCGGCCTCGCGGCGTTCCCGGGCGAGCGCCAGGTGAGCGCGCTCGAGCGCCAGGTCGCCGTACAGCTCGCTCACGGCCGGGCCGCTTGATCGCGCTCGTGGAGCAGGCACTGCATCAGCGCCACGTCGAGCCAGCGACCGAACTTGCGCCCGACTTCGCGCTCGACGCCCACCAACCGGAAGCCGCACACCTCGTGGACGCGGCGCGAGGCGGCCCCACCGGCCTCGATGCGGGCGAACACGGCGTGGAACCCGGAGTCGGTGGCGACATCCAGCAGGTGGGACAGCAGGAACCGCCCGACGCCCCGACCCTGCTGGTCGCCCCGGATGTAGATGGAGTCCTCGACCGAGGTGCGGTACGCGGCCCGCTCCTTGTAGGGCGACAGCGCAGCGAATCCGACGACGGCCCCGGCGGCGTCGGACCCGGTCGGGTCGTCGACGGCGACGATCGCCGAGAAGGCGCCGGACCGCGCCGCCAGCCAGGCCCGCTGGTCGTCGAGGGAGCGGCTCACCAGGTCGAACGTGGCGGTGGTGTGCTCCACCTCGTGGTTGTAGATGGCCCGGATCGCCTCGGCGTCGTCGGGCGTGGCGGGGCGGACGTGCACAGTCGTTGGACGCTAGCGTCGGCGCCGACCGGCCCGGTCGGGATTTCGTCTGGCCGCGTCAGCGCCCCGGTCGCTATGCTTGAGCCCCGGTCCGCGGCCCTGCCGCGCGTCCGCCCTCTTAGCTCAGTCGGTAGAGCACAGCCATGGTAAGGCTGGTGTCGTGGGTTCGATTCCCACAGAGGGCTCGAGCACCGGCGTTGGCCGGCTCGCCCCGGCGGCGTAGCTCAGATGGTTAGAGCACACGGCTCATAATCGTGTGGTCGTCGGTTCGAATCCGACCGCCGCTACCAACCGCATCCCCACCCAGCCAAGCAGAGGACAGACTTCGATGAGCAAGGCCAAGTTCGAGCGCACCAAGCCGCACGTCAATATCGGCACGATGGGTCATATCGACCACGGCAAGACGACCCTTACGGCCGCCATTTCGAAGACGTTGGCGGGGAAGGGTCTGGCGCAGTTCACGGCGTTTGATCAGATCGATAAGGCGCCGGAGGAGAAGGCGCGTGGTATTACGATCTCGATTGCGCATATCGAGTATGAGACGCCGAATCGGCATTACGCGCATGTTGATATGCCGGGTCATGCGGATTACATCAAGAACATGATTACGGGTGCGGCGCAGGTTGATGGGGCGATTTTGGTGGTGGCGGCGACGGATGGTCCGATGCCGCAGACGCGTGAGCATGTGTTGTTGGCGCGTCAGGTGGGTGTTCCGTCGATCATCGTGGCGTTGAACAAGTCGGATGCGGTGGAGGATGAGGAGTTGCTCGAGTTGGTGGAGCTCGAGGTGCGTGAGTTGTTGAACGAGTACGAGTTCGATGGTGACAACGCGCCGGTGGTGCGGGTGTCGGCGTTGAAGGCGTTGGAGGGTGATGAGGCGTGGCAGGAGAAGATCATGGAGTTGATGGCGGCGGCGGATGAGTTCATTCCGCAGCCGGCTCGTGATCTGGACAAGCCGTTCTTGATGCCGATCGAGGATGTGTTCACGATCACGGGTCGTGGCACGGTGGTGACGGGGAAGGTGGAGCAGGGCAAGGTCCACACGGGTGATGAGATCGAGATCGTCGGTTTGCGGCCGACGCAGAAGTCGACGTGTACGGGTGTGGAGATGTTCCGGAAGTTGTTGGATGAGGGGCAGGCGGGCGACAACATCGGTGCGCTTCTTCGTGGGACGAAGAAGGAGGATGTTGAGCGTGGTCAGGTGTTGTGTAAGCCGGGTTCGATCACGCCGCATACGCAGTTCGAGGGTCAGGTGTATGTGTTGTCGAAGGCGGAGGGTGGTCGTCATAAGCCGTTCTTCAATAATTATCGGCCGCAGTTCTTTTTCCGGACGACGGATGTGACGGGTCAGATCAAGTTGCCGGAGGGGACCGAGATGGTCATGCCGGGTGACAACGTGACGATGACGGTGGAGTTGGGGAAGCCGATCGCGATGGACGAGGGTTTGCGCTTCGCCATCCGTGAGGGTGGTCGTACCGTGGGCGCCGGCCGCGTCATCAAGATCATCAAGTGATTGGCTGATACGACACCATGGCTCAGAGCATCCGCATCCGCCTGAAGGCGTACGATCACGAGATCATCGACACGTCGACGAAGAAGATCGTCGAGACCGTCCTGCGCACCAACGCCACGGTTCGGGGCCCGATCCCGCTGCCGACCGACAAGCACCGCTTCACCGTCATCCGCTCGCCGCACAAGTACAAGGACAGCCGCGAGCACTTCGAGATGCGGGTCCACAAGCGGCTGATCGACATCGTCAACCCGACTGCCAAGACCATCGATTCGCTCCAGCGCATCGAGCTGCCGGCCGGCGTCGACATCGAGATCAAGATCCAGAACGCCTGACGCTGCGGCATCGAGGCGATCGCAACGGGCCGGCCCTTCGGGGCCGGCCCGTTGCGCGCCCGCTCACGAACCAGGGGCAGCGGCGGGGAACCTCGCCGACGTCGACGGCTGACGCCGGTCGAGGCGCCCCGGACGGCGGTAGCGTGCTCCACCCGTGAGCCTTCTCGCCCGTCTCCGCCGCGGATCCGTCGACTTCGCCGGTCAGGGCGACCACACCGGCTCCGAGTTCGGTGCGTCGGCGGAGCTGGAGCACCTGGCCACGGCCGACGAGTTCTTCGACTGGATCGTGGCGTCGTTCCGCGGCGCCGTCGGCGGCAACGTGCTCGAGGTCGGCGCCGGCATCGGCACCGTGGCGACCCGTCTTCTGCGCCACCCGGTCGCCGGTGTCACCGCCATCGAGCCGGCCGACAACCTGTACCCGCGCCTCGCTGCAGCGGCCGCGGCGGAAGGCTTCACGGCCCGTCGCTGCACCAGCGGCGAGCTCCTGGCCGAAGGCGCGGTGCCGTTCGACACCGTCGTCTACGTCAACGTGCTCGAGCACATCGCGGACGACGTGGCCGAGGTGCGCCAGGCCCACCAGCTGTGCGCGCCCGGTGGACGCCTCTGCGTCTTCGTGCCCGCCGTTCCGGCCATCTACGGCACGCTCGACCGCAAGAGCGGCCACTACCGCCGCTACCGCAAAGCGGAACTCGTGGCCAACGTGACCGCGGGCGGCTTCCGGGTCGACGACGTCCGCTACTTCGACGTGGCCGGGCTCGTGCCCTACTGGCTGGCGTACCGGGTCATCGGCATCCAGTCGCTCGGTGGCACGTCCACGTCGCTGTTCGCCAAGGTGCTCGTGCCGATGTCCCGGGCCGTCCAGTGGCTGCTGCGCCGGCCGCCCATCGGCAAGAACCTCATCCTGACCGCGACGCGGGTGGCCTGATCCGGCGGCCGACGACCACGTCGGACTCGTCGAACAGCAGCTCGAACTCGCCACCCGGCGCCGTCAGGTCGTCGATGATCTTCTGGTCACCTTCGGCGACGTGGTGGCGGTCGAGCACGAAGTACTCCACCGTGGCCGGGTCGGGCGGGTTCTCGTTGGCGTTGCCCCAGTAGGCCACCTTCCACGGGTTCGGCCAGTCGTAGGCCGTGGTGCGGTGGGTCAGGTGCGGCAGCACCGAGAACGTGGCGGTGACGGCCGCGCCCGGCGGCACCTTGGCGATGGCCCGGTCGAGTACCTCGACCCGGCTGTTCGGCTGGGCCCAGAGCTTGTACTGATCGCCGATGGGTGACGGCGACCACGCCACGTTGGTCACGACCGCGCAGGCGAGCATCCACACCATCGCCCACGTCCGCCAGGGGCGCGGGTGCACCCAGCGCCGGTAGCCCTCGATCGCGGCGATGAAGATCGGGGCGATCATCACCGTCGTGTACTGGTACAGGATCATGCGGGCGTAGGGGCTGGCCCCGATGACGCTGGCCAGCATCTGGGGGGCGAGCATCGTCAGCACGCCGAGTGCGCCGAGCGGGAACAGGCCGAGCGGCAGGAACAGGTCCCGGTAGAACCGCAGCCGGTCGGGCTGTGTGGCGTCGGACACGACCCGGTTCGGATGGCGCACGACGCTGCCTGCCACCTCGCCCATCGTCGTGCCCCACGCGCTGTAGAAGTAGGCGACGTAGAACGGCTCTTCGCCGTTGTTGAAGTGGGGGATGGCGAGCTTGGTGGCGAAGGCGTACCAGGCGCCGCCGACCAGGAACGTGAGGTAGGGCACCCAGCCCCCGCCCGGCGGGATCTCCTCGCCCCGGCCCGCCGCCCGCCACCGCCGCACCCACAGGACGATGCCGAGGATCATGACAGCGAGCGCGACGTCTTCGCGGATCGACAGCACGAGCGCCAGCGTGAACCAGTACGACTTCCAGCGGCCCCGCAGCGCGAACCACCACACGAACAGGAACGGCGTGATGATCATGGCTTCGGGGTGGTAGTTCGCCCACGAGATGAACTGCACGGCCGGGTAGAACAAGAAGGACAGCGCGAACGCGAACCCGTGCCACGGGCCCAGTCGGTCACGGGCGATCAGGTACACGGGCGCGGCGCCGAGACCCAGGCAGGCGGCCTGGGTGCCCATGAGGAACGTCGGCCCGGCGCCCAGCCAGTAGAACGGCGCGTACAGGTAGGCGATCAGGTTGATGTGCTGGCCCCAGAACTCGCGGCCGCGCACCGTCACGAAGGTCTGGCCGAGCCTCGAGACCAGGTAGTACCCCTGGTCGTAGATCCCCATGTCGAAGGACCACGTACCGAAGTTGCGGTGGTGCCGCATGGCCAGGGTCCCGAAGATCCCGACCCAGGTGACGATGCCGACCGCGGTGAGGACCGCGGCCGGGTGCATCGAGAAGCGGCCGAACGTGAGGCGGCGACCCAACCGCTGCCGATCGATGGCGCGGACGCGCTCGGACACCGTGCGGGCGCGCGCCAGGAAGCCGGTGGCGTGCCCCTGGTCGTCCGGCTCGTCGCCGGGCTGGAGCGCCGTCTCGGTTCCCGTCGTGATCGGGCCAGGCTAGCGGGGCCCGCCGGGGGGCAACCGGGCAGCCCGGCCGGGCGCGCTCGGCGGTCGCTCTAGGGTGCGGCCATGCAAGATCTCGACGTGCATCTCGGGGGTCGCCGTCCGCTCGGCCTCGGCTACTGGCCGCTTCCCGAGGACGACCCGGGGGTGGAGATCCCCCGCGAGTCGATCCGGCTCGTGTCGCCCGACGGCGCCCTCGTCCGCGGCGTGCTGTGGACCCCGCCCGGAGGCAGGCGGTGGAAGACGGCCGTGATCCTGTCGCACCCACGCGGCGACTTCGGTGTGCACTATGCGTGCCCGCTCCTGGCCGCCGCGGGGTACGCCGTGCTCGGCTTCGGGACGCGCTACATGGGCAACGACACCGACTGCCTCCACGAGAGCTGCATCGTCGACGTCCAGACCGTGCACGACGAGATGAAGCGGCGCGGCGCCGAGGCGGTGGTGCTGCTCGGGAACTCGGGCGGGGGCTCGCTCATGGCCATGGCCCAGGCGCAGCTCGGCATCGGCGACGGCTGGGTCGGCATGGCCGCCCATCCCGGCGAGGGCGTGTTCATGAACCAGGTCATCGACCCGTCGGTGGCCGACGAAACCGACCCGTTCAGCCGCGTCCCCGAGCTCGACATGTACGACCCGGACAACGGCTGGCGGCCGTGGCCCCAGCCGTGCTCGTACGACACGTCCTGGCTCGCCACGTACCGCGCCGCCCAGCTGGCCCGGGTGGCGCGCATCGACGCCATCGCCAAGCAGTCGTTGGCCGACGCCGAGGACGCCCGCGTACGCATGGGAGCGGTCGACAAGGCCGCGGACCCGGCGCGCTGGCGGGAGCTGCGGGCTCGTGCGGTGTTCATGAAGTACCACGCCATCTACCGCACGCTGGCCGACCCCGCCTACCTGGACCTGTCGATCGATCCCGACGACCGTCCGATGGGATCGCTCTTTGCCTTCCCCGACCCGCTCGACGCCAACTACGGGCGCGGCGGCCTGGCCCGCATGATGACGTCGCGGGGCTGGCTGAGCACGTGGTCGGGGCTCTCCAGCCACGCCAAGCTAGCCGACACCATGCCGCAGGTGACGGTGCCGACGATCCTCGTGCACCCCACGGCCGACACCGAGATCCGCCTGTGGCAGGCCGCCGAGATCGTCGACAACGCCGGCGCCGCCGACAAGACGTACGTCGAGATGAAGGGTGCGCCCCACTACTTGGAAGGCCACCGTCCCGAGGCGATGGCCATCGTGGCCGACTGGATGGCGAAGCGCTTCCCGTAGTTTCCGTGAACCCGGGCGCCGGCCCCGTCGTCGCAGACCTGGACGGAGGAGGTCCGCATGGACGCGGCGATCGAGTGGGCGAGCGAAGTACCGCGCACGGCGCGGCCTCGGCCGGCGCTGCTGGCGCTGGCCACCGGGCTGTCCACCGGCGCGATCGCGCTGGCGGCGGCCGGCACGAGGTGGTCGTCGTTCCGTTCGTCGGGTGCGTTCGCCCCGCTCGGGGCGTGGTCGGTGCTGCTCGTGGCCAGCGGCGTGCTCGCGGCCGCCCTGGCGGTGCGGGCGCGCGACGAGCAGACGGCGAGCGCCCGGTGTGCGTCGATCGGCTCGACGGTGCTCGCGCTGGTGGTCGGGCTGGGCGCAGCGGGTGTGGCCACGGCCCGCCTGGTGCGGGCCGCGTCCGCTGAACCGGTCCGGGCCGGTTGCGGCGCCGGGCGCCCTGCAAAGCTGACGGAGAGGTCGCGGCTCGTTCGACGCGGCCCGGTCACGGTGTCGGCCGGGCGGGGTCGTACGGCAGCGGGTCGAACGGAGGCGTATGGAGCGCAACGCGAGCGACGGTTCATCGACGGGGCGGGCGGCCCGCACCGTCATGGTGGTTGCCCTCGCGGCGGCGTTGGTCGGTGTGTGGTCGCTCGCCCAGGCGGGTCAGCGGTGGTCGACCGGTCAGGGGGTGGCGGGTCGCTCGGCGGCGGGCGGCCTGGCGTCGTCGACCCCGTGGGCGGTCGCCGTCGCGGTCGCGGGGCTGCTGGCCGTGGGGTCCGCGGTCGTCGTCGCCGCGGTCGTGCGCTCGGGCCCGCCGGTGCCGGCCCGGGTGGCGTCGGCCGACGCGCGGACCTTGCCGGCCCGGCGGGGGCGCCGGGTCGTCGGCGCCGTGCTGGCGGTGGCGCTGGCGGTCACGACGGTGGCGGCGGGGGCGGCGACGGCGCGGCTCGTCCGGGCCCTCGTCGACGACACGACCGTGGCCGAGATCGTGCCCGACGCCGCGGCATGGCTGGCTCCGGCGGCGCTCGCCGTGGCCGTGCTCACCGGCGGTTGGCTGCTCGGGTCGTGGCGGCGGTGGCTCGTGCCGGCCGTCCTCGTCGTGGCGGTGGTGGTGGTGGGGATGCTCGTCGGGGCCTGGCCGCCCGCCGTGCCGACGGGCACCCTGACCGGTGGCGCTGCGTCGGGGCGGGGCTTCCGGCCCGGTCACCGACCGCCAGGTTTCGGCGTCGACGCCCTCGCGCCGCTCGGCAACGCCATCTACGGCGTGAACGGCACCACGGTCCAGGCCATCGACGAGCAGGGCCGCTGGTTCCCGCTGGGCGTGCTCGACGATCTGCGGCCGACGGGCTACGGCGGGCACGTCAGGCGGCTGGGCGACGACGCCATCGACGGGCCCGACCTGGTGGGCCTGTTCGAGCGGGACGGTCAGCTCGTCGTGGCGACGCGGCGCGGCGGAGTCTTCACGGCGGCCGGCGGCCGTCCCGGCCGGATGCTCGCCGCGGTGCCCACCGACCGCACGCCCGAGTCGCTGGCCGAGCTCGCAGCGCTTGGCGCGGTGCTGTTGCCCACCGATGCCCTCGTCGAGGGCGCAGGCCCCGACGGGCGCGGCGGCATCCTGGTCGCCACGACCGCCGGGATGCTGCGGTTGCCGGCATCGGGGCCGCTCGAGCCCGTTCCGGCGGCCGACGCGCTGCTCGTCGGCCCGCCGACGGTGGACGGTGTCCGCGTGGTCGGCCGGGCCGACGGGTCGGTCGTGCTCGTGCACCAGTGCCGCGTCGACGAGTTGGTGGCGGGTGCGGCGGCGTTCGTCGAGCGGGCCCGGTGGGACGACGCGGCGTGCGGGAGGGGGCCTGCGCCCGTGGCGATAGCCGCCGACGGCCAGCTCGTCATGGCGACGGTCGACGGCCGGATGGTGACGGGTGACGCCATCGCCGGCGAGGCCGAGCGGGTCACGGCGGCCGTCTCGGTCGACGGGGCCGGCCGCTTCGTCGTCGCCCACCGGCAGGGCGGCCGCCTGCTGCGCTCGCCGCGACCGGTGTAGACCCTCCGATCAGCGTTCAGCTGGGTCGACGCTCCGCGAACCACGTCGCCCTGCGGCGGGTTGGCGGGACGCCACCGGCCCCGCTAGTGTTTCCAAGCCGTCCGTCGGCGCCGTGAGCCCGGCGGTGGACCAGATCAGCAGTACCCAGCAGTTCCGTAGTGCCAGTCGGCAGCAGCACCAACCGACGTCCGTGTGCGCCCGTCCGGCGGGGACCGCACGGCACAACCGATCGAAGGGCTCCGCCCGGCATCGCGCCGAGCGGAGCTTTTGCGTGAAGAACGGTCCGTCCGGATCCAACCGAAGGAAACCCCATGGCGTCCAAAGCGATCGTCGGCGAGAAAGTCGGCATGACCCAGGTGTGGGGGGATGACAACCGCGTCATCCCCGTCACGGTCCTCAAGGTCGCCCCGGCGCGGGTGGTGCAGGTCATGACCACCGAGCGCGACGGCTACACGGCCCTCCAGGTCACGTACGGCTCCAAGAACCCCCGCAAGCTCTCCAAGCCCGAGGCCGGCCACTTCGCCAAGGCCGGGGTGGAGCCGGGCAAGAACCTCGTCGAGCTCCGTCTGGAGTCGGTCGACGGGTTCGAGGTCGGCCAGGAGATCAAGGTCGACACCCTCGCCGCCGGCGACCTGGTCGACGTGATCGCCCAGAGCCGCGGCAAGGGCTGGGCCGGTGCCATGAAGCGCCACAACTTCAGCGGTCAGGGCGCGAGCCACGGCAACCACAAGATGCACCGCTCGCCGGGCTCCGTGGGCTCGTGCTCGTTCCCCGGTCGTGTGTTCCGGGGCCTGAAGATGGCCGGGCACATGGGCGCCGAGCAGGTGACCACCCTCAACCTCGAGGTGGTGGCCGCCGACCTCGAGCGCGACCTGCTCCTCGTCAAGGGCTCGGTGCCGGGTCCCAACGGTGGCGTGGTCATCGTCCGTGACGCCGTGAAGGCGCCCCAGAAGAAGGGTGGCCAGTGATGCCCACCGTGTTCCTGCGCACCGCTTCGGGCGACGAGAAGGGCTCGATGGCCCTGCCCGACAGCCACTTCGCCCAGCAGCCCAACGTGCCGCTGATGCACCAGGTCGTGACCGCGCAGCTGGCCAAGCGCCGCGCCGGCACCCAGTCGACCAAGACCCGCGCCGAGGTGTCGGGAGGTGGCAAGAAGCCGTTCAAGCAGAAGGGCACCGGCAACGCCCGCCAGGGCTCGACCCGTGCGCCCCACTGGGTGGGCGGCGGCGTGGCCCTCGGCCCGAAGCCCCGCAAGTACGACCAGAAGACCCCCAAGAAGATGATCAAGGCCGCGCTGGCGTCCGCGCTGAGCGACCGGGCGTCCGAGGGCAAGGTCATCGTCGTCGAGGAGTGGGGCTTCGAGAAGCCGTCGACCCGTTCCGCCCTCAAGGCGCTCAAGGCGGTCGGTGCCACCTCCTCCGCCCTCGTGGTGCTCGACCTCGAGGACTTCAACGCGGTGATGAGCTTCCGCAACCTGCCGAACGTCCACATGATCACGCCGGGCGAGCTGAACGCCTACGACGTGCTCTGCAACGAGCACATCGTGTTCACCAAGGCCACGCTGCCCGGCGTCGAGAGCGAGAAGGTCGACGCATGAAGGACCCCCGCGACATCATTCTCGGGCCGGTCGTGTCCGAGAAGAGCTACGGCCTGATGGACCAGAACACGTACACGTTCTTCGTCCATCCCAGCGCCTCCAAGCCGGAGATCAAGCAGGCGATCGCCTCGATCTTCGCGGTGAAGGTGCTCAGGGTGAACACGCTCAACCGGCCCGGCAAGAAGGTCCGGGCGCGGCGCGTCAACAAGGTCGGTAGCAAGCCCGATACCAAGCGGGCCATCGTCACCCTCGCCGAGGGTGAGCGCATCGAGTTGTTCGAGAGCTGAGAGGCGACGCACCATGGCTCTTCGCAAGCGCAAGCCCACCAGCGCCGGTCGCCGGTTCCAGTCGGTCTCGGACTTTGCCGAGATCACGAAGGACCGCCCGGAGAAGACGCTGCTGGCACCGGCCCGCAAGACGGGCGGACGAAATGCCTACGGCCGCAAGACGGCCCGCCACAAGGGTGGCGGCCACAAGCGCCAGTACCGCATCGTCGACTTCAAGCGCGTCAAGGACGCCGTGCCCGCCAAGGTCGCGGCCATCGAGTACGACCCCAACCGGACGTGCCGCATCGCGCTGCTCCACTACGAGGACGGCACGAAGGCCTACATCCTGGCGCCTCGCGGCGTCACGGTCGGCGACCGGCTGACGAGCGGCCCCACGGCGGAGATCCGCCCCGGCAACGCCCTGCCGCTCCGCTTCATCCCGGTCGGCACCACCATCCACTGCGTGGAGCTGCGTCCCGGCCAGGGCGGCAAGATGGGCCGCTCGGCCGGCATGGCCGTGCAGCTCGTGGCGAAGGAAGGCGATCACGCCACCCTGCGCCTGCCGTCCACCGAGATGCGGCGCGTCCCGATCGACTGCCGCGCCACGGTCGGCGAGGTCGGGTTCGCCGAGCACGAGCTCGAGTCGATCGGCAAGGCGGGCCGCAACCGCTGGAAGGGCGTCCGCCCGCAGACCCGTGGCGTGGCCATGAACCCCGTCGACCATCCCATGGGTGGCGGCGAGGGCAAGACGTCGGGTGGTCGTCCGCCGACCTCCCCGTGGGGCAAGCCCGAGGGCCGCACCCGCGACAAGAACAAGCCGTCCCAGAAGCTCATCGTCCGTCGGCGTCGGTCCGGCAAGGGACGCCGGTAGAGGATCGAAGGGGAACTACGTATGGCACGCAGCCTCAAGAAGGGCCCGTTCGTCGACGACCACCTGCTCCGCAAGGTGGACGTCCTCAACGCGGCCGGCGACAAGAAGGTCATCAAGACCTGGTCGCGCCGCTCCACGATCATCCCCGAGATGGTGGGTCACACCATCGCCGTCCACGACGGGCGCAAGCACATCCCCGTGTACGTGACCGAGTCGATGGTCGGCCACAAGCTCGGTGAGTTCGCACCGACCCGTACCTTCAAGTTCCACGCGGGCCAGGAAAAGAACGCAAAGGGCAGGCGATGACCGGACCGAAGACGAACGAAGGCGCCACCGCCGTCGGCGAGCGCACCGGCACCCGGGCGCGCGTCCGCTACGTGCGTTCCTCGGCGTACAAGGCACGCGAGGTGCTCAACGTCATTCGCGGCATGGACGTGCGCTCGGCCGACGAGACGCTGCAACTCGTCGAGCGCGACATCGCCATCGTCATCCGCAAGGGCCTCGCCTCGGCGGTGGCCAACGCGGTGAACAACGAGAACCAGGTGGCCGACGAGCTCTACGTCTCGGCGTGCTTCGCCGACGAGGGCCCCACGCTGAAGCGGTTCCGTCCCCGTGCCCGCGGCCGTGCGTTCCGCATCCGCAAGCGGACCTGCCACATCACGATCCTGGTGAGCCGCATGCCCGAGCGTCAGCTCGAGCAGCGTCGCACCGCCGAGGCCGCCCGTCCCGCCGCCGCCCGCGGTCGTCGTGGTGCAGCGTCGCAGGCCGCCGCCCGCCGCGAGCGCGTGTCCCGCAGCCAGGCCGCGCTCGAGGAGCGCCGTGGCGGGGCCGGCTCGACCGAGTCGACCGAGCCGCAGGGTCTGGTGGACGCCTCCGTCACCGAGGCCACCGAGGCGCCCTACGGCGACGGCAGCCACGCCGTGCTCGACGACGACAGCCAGCCCGAAGGCTTCCCGATCAAGGGCAACGCCGATTCAATGCTGTACCACACGCCGGAGTCGCCGTTCTACGGGCGGACCAAGGCCGAGGTCTGGTTCGCCACTGCGGAGGCCGCCGAGGCGGCGGGCTTCCAGCTGCCGCCTTCGCTCCGCGAAGACGCAGACGCCGATGCCGCCGACGCCGAATCGGGCGAGAAGGACGGAGACAAGTAATGGGTCAGAAGGTCAACCCGTACGGGTTCCGGCTCGGCGTCACCACGGAGTGGAAGTCGCGTTGGTTCGCCGATCGCGGCTACGAGGGCTACCTCATCGAGGACTGGAAGATCCGCGACGCGATCATGCGCAAGCTCGAGAACGCGGCCATCAGCCGCATCGAGATCGAGCGCACGCGTGACCGCCTCCGCGTCGACATCCACACCGCTCGCCCCGGCATCGTCATCGGTCGCCGCGGCGCCCAGGCCGACGAGCTGCGCGCCCTGCTCACGAAGATCACGGGCAACCCGCGCGTCCAGCTGAACATCGTCGAGATCAAGAGCCCCGAGCTCGACGCCGCCCTCATCGCCCAGGGCGTGGCCGACCAGCTCGCCGGCCGCATCGCCTTCCGCCGGGCCATGAAGCGTGCGGTCCAGAACGCCCAGAAGGCCGGCGCGCTCGGCATCCGCGTGCAGTGCTCGGGTCGCCTCGGCGGCGCCGAGATGAGCCGCACCGAGTGGTACCGCGAAGGCCGGGTGCCTCTGCACACGCTGCGCGCCGACATCGACTACGGCTTCCGCGAGGCCAAGACCACCTACGGCCGCATCGGCGTGAAGGTGTGGATCTACAAGGGTGACATCGTCCCCTACCGCGCCCAGATCGAGGACAAGATCGCCCGTGAGGCCGCCATGGCCGTGGGCGAGACGTCCGGCATGGGTGCCCGCAAAGTCGTGTCGTCGGCAGGCCGCCGCCCAGACGCTCCCGGGGATGCCGCCGAGGTGACCACCCCGTTGCTGAAGGAAGCCGATCCCGAGATCGAGAAGCTCCTCGCCGAAGAAGAGGAGATCGAGCGTCGCACGCGGGAAAGCCACGAGACGCCCCATTTCCGAGGGAGTGACTGATCATGTTGATGCCCCGTCGTGTCAAGCACCGCAAGCAGCATCGCGGGCGCATGAAGGGTGAGTCGAAGGGCGCCACCACGTTGGCGTTCGGCGACTACGGCATCCAGGCGCTCGAGCCGGGCTGGATCACCGCCCGCCAGATCGAAGCAGCACGTATCGCCATGACCCGCCACATCAAGCGTGGCGGCAAGGTGTGGATCAACGTGTTCCCCGACAAGCCCGTCACCGAGAAGCCGGCCGAGACCCGGATGGGTTCCGGCAAAGGCAACCCCGAGCGTTGGGTGGCCGTCGTGAAGCCGGGCCGCGTCATGTTCGAGCTGTCGTTCCCGTCGCAGGAGATCGCCTTCGGCGCTCTCGAGCGTGCCATCCAGAAGCTGCCCATCAAGGCCCGCATCATCACCCGTGAGGAGGCGATCTGACATGGCGACCGACCTGTCCGATCTGCGCGAGAGCGATCTTGCGAGCCTGGTGACCGCGCTGGCCGAGGCCAAGGACGAGCTGTTCAAGCTCCGTTTCCGCAACGCCACCGGCCAGCTGGAGAACACCGCCGCCCTGGGCGCCGCCCGCAAGCGCATCGCCCGCATCAACACCTTCCTGCGCGAGCGGGAGATCGCGGCCGCCGAGGCCGTGCAGACGAAGCCGAAGGGTAAGTGATGGCTGACACCGAGACCGCCGAAGAGCGCGCGGCCCGCAAGGTACGCGAAGGCATCGTCGTGTCCGAGAAGATGGACAAGACGATCGTGGTGGCCATCGTCGAGCGCGTGCGTCACCCGAAGTACGCCAAGTTCGTGCAGCGCACCAAGCGCCTGTACGTGCACGACGAGGCCAACGACGCCAAGCTCGGCGACCGCGTGCGTGTCACCGAGACGCGCCCGCTGTCGAAGCTGAAGCGCTGGCGCATCGTCGAGATCCTCGAGCGGGCGAAGTGACGGGGGTGTCGGCCAGATGATCCAGCAAGAATCCCGACTCCGCGTCGCCGACAACTCCGGCGCCAAAGAAGTGCTCGTGATCAAGGTGCTCGGTGGCACGCGCCGCCGGTACGCCTCGATCGGCGACATCTTCGTCGCCACGGTGAAGGACGCCATCCCGGGCGCCGGCGTGAAGAAGGGCGACGTCGTCAAGTGCGTCGTCGTCCGCACGAAGAAGGAGAAGCGCCGTCCCGACGGCAGCTACATCCGCTTCGACGAGAACGCCGCCGTCCTCATCAAGGACGACCAGTCGCCGCGCGGCACGCGCATCTTCGGCCCGGTGGGCCGCGAGCTGCGCGACAAGAAGTTCATGCGCATCGTTTCGCTGGCGCCGGAGGTGATCTGAGTGAATCTCAAGAAGGGCGACCGCGTGGTCGTGCTGACGGGCAAGGACCGCGGCCGTGAGGGCGTGATCTCCCGGGTCTTCCCGAAGGAAGGCAAGATCCTCGTCGACGGCATGAACGTCGCCAAGAAGCACCAGAAGTCCACCCGGGCCACCGTCCAGGCCGGAATCATCGACCGTGAGATGCCCATCGATGCCTCCAACGTCGCCATCCTGAGCCAGGGGCGGCCGAGCCGCATCGGGTTCAAGATCGAGGCGGACGGCAAGAAGGTCCGCATCGCCAAGCGCACCGGGGAGGTGCTGCCGTGACCGCCATCGAGGCCCGTCAGGCCCCGCGTCTGAAGATCAAGTACGAGACCGAGATCCGTGACCGGCTGAAGGCCGAGCTCGGCGTCTCGAACGTCATGCAGGTGCCACGGTTCGAGAAGATCGTGGTGAACATGGGTGTCGGTCGTGCCGCCCAGCAGCCGTCGCTGCTCGAGGCCGCCGTCGCCGATCTCACGCTGATCACCGGCCAGAAGCCGCTCGTCACCAAGGCCGGCAAGTCCATCGCCGGCTTCAAGCTGCGCGAGGGTCAGGCCATCGGCGCCAAGGTCACCCTCCGGGGCGATCGCATGTGGGAGTTCTTCGACCGCCTCCTGGCCGTCGCCATCCCCCGCATCCGTGACTTCCGCGGCCTCAACCCGTACTCGTGGGACGGCCGGGGCAACTACACCTTCGGTGTGAGCGAGCAGCTCATCTTCCCCGAGATCGACTACGACAAGGTCGACGTCTCCCGGGGCATGGACATCACGTTCGTCACCACGGCCAGCACCAACGAGGCCGGCAAGGCCCTGCTCGATGCGTATGGCTTCCCGTTCAAGAAGGGCGCCGACGCCGGCCCGCCCCCCAAGAAGGTTCGCCGCCGCGGTCCCGTCCGCGGTGTCAAGTCCGTCAAGCCGCAGGCCGCTGCCAAGAGCAAGAAGAAGTGAAGGGCTGAACGATGGCCAAAAAGGCACTCATCAACAAGCAGCAGGCCAAGCCCAAGTACAAGGTGCGGGCCTACACGCGCTGCAAGCGGTGCGGCCGTCCTCGGGCGGTCTTCCGGAAGTTCAGCCTCTGCCGCATCTGCCTTCGCGAGATGGTGCACGCCGGCGAGGTTCCTGGTGTGACCAAGGCGAGCTGGTGAGGAGGGCTGAAACATGACGATGACTGATCCGATCGCTGACATGCTCACCCGCATCCGCAACGCCAACACGGCGATGCACGATGACGTGCGCATGCCTTCCTCCAAGCAGAAGGTGGCCCTGGCCGCCGTCCTGCTCAAAGAGGGGTACATCGACGCCTACGAGGTGTCCGACCATCCGGCCGGTCACTCGAAGGTCCTGTCGGTGAAGATGAAGTACACGCCCGAGCGGGCACGCACGATCAGCGGCCTGCGCCGCGTCTCCAAGCCGGGCCTGCGCCAGTACGTGCAGGCCGACTCGGTGCCGCGCGTGCTCGGCGGCCTCGGCGTGGCCGTCCTGTCCACCAGCCTGGGTCTCATGACCGACCGCGAAGCGCGCAAGCGCAACGTGGGCGGCGAGGTCCTCTGCCACGTGTGGTGAGGAGCTAACAACCATGTCCCGTATCGGTCGTTCCCCTATCGCCGTCCCCTCGGGCGTCGACATCTCCATCGCTTCCGGCACCGTCACGGTGAAGGGGCCCAAGGGCACCCTCAGCCGCGAGCTGCCGGGCGAGATCACCGTCCGCCACGACGGCGACACGCTCCTGGTCGAGCGTCCCAACGACGAGCGTCAGAACCGGTCGCTGCACGGCCTGACGCGCACCCTGGTCGACAACATGGTCCAGGGCGTCACCAACGGCTTCGTGAAGGAGCTCGAGATCGTCGGCGTCGGCTATCGCGCCGAGGCCCAGGGCCCTGGCGCCCTGAAGCTCGCGCTCGGGTTCTCGCACCCCGTCGTGTTCACCGCCCCCGATGGCATCACCTTCGAGGTGCCGGTGCCGACGCGCATCATCGTGCGCGGCATCGACAAGGAGTCGGTGGGCCAGGTGGCGGCCAACATCCGCTCCATCCGTAAGCCCGAGCCCTACAAGGGCAAGGGCGTGAAGTACGCCGGCGAGAAGATCCTGCGCAAGGCCGGCAAGACCGGGAAGAAGTGACGCACCATGCCTGATGTCGCAAAGACCCGCCGCACCCTCCGCCAGCGGCGGCACAACCGGGTGCGCAAGAACATCTCCGGTGTCCCCGCCCGGCCTCGCCTGGCCGTGTTCCGGTCGAACAAGCACCTCGTCATGCAGGTGATCGACGACACGACCGGTCGGACCCTGGCCGCCGCCTCGACACACGAGTCGGCCCTCAAGGAGGGCGCCACCGGCAACGCCGACGCGGCCTCGAAGGTGGGCAAGCTCGTCGCCGACCGGGCCAAGGCCGTCGGCGTCACCAAGGTCGTGTTCGACCGCGGTGGGTTCCTGTACCACGGACGAGTGGCGGCGGCGGCTCAGGCTGCCCGCGACGCCGGACTGGAGTTCTGATGGCCATCGAGCCTGGTGCGCTGCGCGAGTCGCGCGTCATCACGATCAACCGCGTCGCCAAGGTCGTCAAGGGTGGTCGCCGGTTCTCGTTCACCGCCCTCGTGGTGGTCGGCGACGGCGCCGGCCACGTGGGTCTCGGCTACGGCAAGGCCAAGGAGGTGCCCCTCGCCATCCAGAAGGGCACCGAGGAGGCGAAGAAGAACCTCTTCGCCGTGGCGTTGGCCGGGTCGACGATCACCCACCCGATCATCGGTGAGCAGGGCGCCGGGCGCGTGCTGCTGAAGCCCGCCGCCCCCGGTACCGGCGTCATCGCCGGCGGTGCCGCTCGCGTCATCCTCGAGGAGGCCGGCGTGCACGACGTGCTGGCCAAGTCGCTCGGTTCGTCGAACGCCATCAACGTGGCCCGCGCCACGATCCACGGCCTGCGCACGCTGCAGCGCCCCGACGTGGTGGCCAAGCGCCGCGGGTTGTCGGCCGAGGAGTTCGTGCCCAAGGGCATGCTGAAGGCCTACAACGAGTCGCAGCGGGGTCCCGTCCACGTGGAGGAGGTGCGCTGACATGGCCGACCTCAACGGTGGTCCCGGGCTGCGCGTCACGCAGCTGAAGTCCAAGATCAGCGCCAAGCCGAAGACGAAGGGCACGCTGCGTGCCCTCGGCCTCGGTCGCATCGGTCAGACGAACACCCTGCCCGACCGGCCCGAGATCCGCGGCATGATCGCCCGCGTTCCCCACCTGATCAAGGTGGAAGAGATCGCCGGCACCCCCACGACCGGAACGGAGAGCTGACATGCGCGTCGACGACCTGAAGCCCGCACCGGGCTCCACGAAGAACCGCAAGCGCGTCGGTCGTGGCACCGGTGGCAAGGGCGGCAAGACCGCCGGCCGCGGCACCAAGGGCCAGTACGCCCGCAACACGGTGGCCCGAGGCTTCGAAGGCGGCCAGACCGGCCTCAAGCAGCGGGTGCCCAAGCTCAAGGGCTTCACGAACCCGTTCCGGATCGAGTACCAGGGCATCAACCTCGACGCGCTCGACGAGCTCACCGAGGCCGATGTCGACCCGGGCACGCTGGCCACCCATGGTCTGTCGCACAAGGGCGCGCTCATCAAGATCCTGGCTCGCGGCGAGATCACCCGCCCCGTCCAGGTGACGGCCCACGCATTCTCGAAGGCAGCCGCGGCGGCCATCGAGGCCGCTGGAGGTAGCGTGATCACGCTGCCCCTGCCCTACAAGGTCCGCCCCGCGGCCCAGGGCAACCAGTTCACCAACCGCTGATCACCCGACAACTGGAGCCGGCGTGAATTCGAGCCTGCGGAACGTCTTCAAGATCGCCGACCTGAGGGGGAAGATCCTCTTCACCCTCATGATGGTGGTCCTGTACCGGATCGGCGCCCACATCCCGGTGCCCGGCATCGACTTCGCGGCGGTGAAGCAGCTGCAGGCCCAGGCCAACCAGGGTGGCACCCTCGGCTTCCTGAACCTGTTCTCGGGTGGCGCACTGTCGAGCTTCTCGATCCTTTCGCTCGGGATCATGCCGTACATCACCGCGTCGATCATCATCCAGATCCTCGGTGTGGTGATCCCCAAGCTCGAGCAGTAGCAGGAAGAAAGAGCGGTCGGCCAGCGCAAGATCACCCAGTGGACCCGCTACCTGACCATCGGCATCGCACTGCTGCAGGGCACCGGCCTCACCTTCCTGTTCGGCCGCGGCAACGGCGCCACCCTGCTCGGTGGGCGCAACGCCCCGAACGTCGTGCTCTTGCCGGGCTTCCCGCTCAACCGGGTGCTGCTCGTGATCGGCACGCTGGTGGCCGGCACCGTCCTCATCATGTGGATGGGTGAGCTCACGACCCAGCGGGGCATCGGCAACGGCATGTCGATGCTGATCTTCGCGTCGGTGGTGTCGCACCTGCCGTCGGACTACGCCACGATCGTCCAGACCCGCAAGTTCGTGCCGTTCGTCCTGCTGATCCTGCTGTCGATCGCCATCGTGGTGTCCGTCGTCTACATGGAGAACGGGCAGCGCCGCATCCCGGTGCAGTTCTCCAAGCAGGTGCGAGGTCGCCGGCTGTACGGCGGCCAGAGCACCTACATCCCGCTGAAGGTCAACCAGGCCGGCGTCATCCCGATCATCTTCGCCTCGTCGGTCCTGCTGCTGCCCGTGCTGTTCACGAACATCCTCGGCGACACGTCCACCGGCTGGCGCAAGTCGATCGCCAACTTCGTGAACAACTACGTGACGGACCAGTCGAGCTGGGTCCACCTGTTCATGTACGGGCTCATGATCATCGGCTTCGCCTACTTCTACAACGCCATCGCGTTCGACCCGGTCAAGCAGGCCGATCAGATCCGCAAGCAGGGCGGCTACATCCCCGGCATCCGCCCGGGGCCCCAGACCGAGCGGCACCTGGCCAAGATCCTCAACCGGATCACGCTGCCCGGCGCCCTGTTCATCGCGGCCATCGCGCTGCTGCCGTCGATCCTGCTGCGCTTCTGGAACATCCGGCAGTTCCCGCTGGGTGGAACGACCGTGCTCATCGCCGTCGGTGTCGCCCTCGAGACGATGAAGCAGATCAACAGCCAGCTGATGCTGCGCAACTACGAGGGCTTCCTCAAGTAGTGCGCGGCACCCCGGTGCGTATCGGCTACAACGTCGTTCCATGATCTCCGGCGCCCGGCTCATCATCCTCGGCCGTCAGGGCTCGGGGAAGGGGACGCAGTGCATCCGGCTGTCGCGGCACTACGTCGTCCCTCACATCTCGACGGGTGACATCCTCCGTGCCGCCGTGCGCGAGGGCACGGAGCTCGGGACCCAGGCGAAGGCCATCATGGATGCCGGCGGGCTCGTCTCCGACGAGATCATGATCGGCATCGTGGCCGAGCGGCTCGGCAAGCGGGACGCGTCGACCCGGGGCTACCTGCTCGACGGGTTCCCCCGCACCGTCCCGCAGGCCAAGGCGCTCGGCGACCTGACCGAAGAGGTGGCCCGGCCGATCCACGTGGTCATCGATCTCGACGTGCCGCGCGAGCTCGTGCTCGATCGGCTGTCGAACCGACGGGTGTGCAACGTGTGCGGCTCGAACTACGTGGCCAGCGGCCTCGAGCGCCCGCCGTGGATCTGCGACAACTGCGGCGGCGACGTGGTGCAGCGTGACGACGACACGCCCGAGGCCATCAACCACCGGCTCGACCTCTACGAGAGCCAGACGTCGCCGCTGATCGACTACTACGCCGACATCGACCTGCTCTCGGTCGTCAACGGGGTGGGCCACCCGGACGACGTGTTCCGTCGCATCATCGACACGGTCGAACGTCAGCGCAAGCGTCGCACATCGGACTGAGCCCCATAGGGTGACGTCGATGCGGCGAGTCACCAACACCCTCTACGACGAGTTCGGCGGGGCCAATGTCCGAGAGCTGCTGGTTCGCGCCGTCACGGCCCCGCTGCCGCGTTACACGGGGGCACGGATCCGGGCCAACGTGCTGCGCGCCGCCGGGTTCGACGTGGCCCGGAGCGCCGTGTTGTGCGACATGCCGCAGATCCGGGGTGGCCGGCAGCTGACCAAGCGCCTGCACATCGGTCGGAACGCCTTTCTCAACATCGACTGCATCCTCGACGTCCACGACGACGTGGTGATCGGCGACAACGTGGCCCTTGCCCACGGTGTCGTGCTCCTGACCACCACCCACGAGATCGGTCCGCCCGAGCAGCGCAGCGGCGCGCACGTGTTCGGGCCGGTCCACATCGGCGACGGTGCCTGGCTGGGTGCACGCGTCGTGGTGCTGCCGTCGGTCACGATCGGTGCGGGCGCCGTGGTGGCCGCCGGCGCCGTGGTCACCAAGGACGTGGCGCCCAACACCCTGGTGGGTGGCGTGCCGGCCAAGGTCATCTCGACCACGCTGCCGGGCTGAGTCGAGGGGCGCCCGATCCGGCTTCGGCCATCCGGGGATGCCGCTCCTAGGCTGGGTCCCATGGGCATCCCCGTCCGCCGTCCCGAGGAACTGGCCCTCATGCGTCGTGCCGGTCAGGTCGTCGCCGAGATGCACGAGGTGATCCGGGCCGCCGCCGCCCCCGGTGTGAGCACCCGCCAGCTCGATCTGCTGGCCCGGGACGTGCTCGACCGGCGGGGTGCCACCTCCAACTTCCTCGGCTACCACGGCTACCCGGCGGTCGTCTGCGCCAGCGTGAACTCGTGCGTCATCCACGGCATCCCCGACGATAGGGCGCTCGAGGAGGGTGACCTGCTGTCGATCGACTGCGGGGCCATCGTCGACGGCTGGCACGGCGACGCCGCCTTCTCGATGGGCATCGGCACCATCTCGGAGACCGCTCAGCGCCTGATCGCCGCCGCCGACGAGGGCCTGGCCGCCGCCATCGCCGCCATGGTCCCGGGCGGCCGGGTGGGCGATGTCGGACACGCCGTCGAGACCGTGGCGGCCCGACACGGATTCGCGGTGGTCCGCGACTACTGCGGCCACGGGATCGGTCGGGCGATGCACGAAGAACCCGACGTGCCGAACTACGGCCGGTCCGGCAAGGGTCCGAAGCTCAAGGCCGGGGTCGTGCTGGCCATCGAGCCGATGATCGTGGCCGGCGATGACGAGACCGACGTCCTCGACGACGGTTGGGGCGTGGTCACCGCCGACGGCGCCTGGGCGGCCCACACCGAGGACACCGTGCTCGTCACCGACGACGGCCCGATGGTCCTGACCAGGCCGTAGACCGGGTCCGTCCGCCCGCCGTCGGGCCCCCGTGGGATCCGCACCGGACTTCGGCGACCCCACTAAGGTTGCCGGGTTGGTCCGAGGGCCGCCGGGACTTGGCGACGCGCCGTGACCCCGATAGCATTGTCACTCGGCCCTTGGCGCCCTCTGCGCGCCGTAGGCCCTGCAACGCCGCAACGAGGAGAGTCGTTCTGCCCAAGCCCAAGGAAGACGCGATCGTGCTGGAAGGCACGGTGGTCGAACCGCTCCCGAACGCCATGTTCCGGGTCGAGCTCGAGAATGGCCACAAAGTCCTGGCCCACATCTCGGGGAAGATGCGCATGCACTACATCCGCATCCTGCCCGGGGACCGCGTCCAAGTTGAGCTCACGCCGTACGACTTGAGCCGTGGCCGCATCACCTACCGGTACAAGTGAGAAGGCCGCACCGATGAAGGTACGCCCAAGCGTCAAAGCGATCTGTGAGAAGTGCAAGGTCATCCGCCGCCACGGCCGCGTGATGGTCATCTGCGACAACCCCCGCCACAAGCAGCGGCAGGGCTGAGAGGAAACGCGTACATGGCCCGTATTGCCGGCGTCGACATCCCCCGCGAGAAGCGGCTGGAAATCGCGCTCACCTACATCTTCGGCATCGGCCGGACCACGGCGCAGAAGATCTGCGCCGAGACCGGGCTCGATCCCAACACGCGCTCCCGTGACCTGACCGAGGCGGAGGTCGACAACATCCGCCGTTGGGTGGACGCGAACCTCACCGTCGAGGGCGATCTGCGTCGCGACGTGGCCCAGGACATCAAGCGCAAGATCGAGATCGGCTGCTACCAGGGCATCCGTCATCGCAAGGGCCTCCCGGTCCGTGGGCAGCGCACCCACACCAACGCTCGCACCCGCAAGGGCCCGAAGAAGACCGTCGCCGGCAAGAAGAAGGCAGTGAGGAAGTAGTCGTGGCCAAGCCCAAGCCAGGGGGACGTCGTCCCCGCAAGAAGGAACGCAAGAACGTCGCCTTCGGCATCGTGCACATCAAGAGCTCGTTCAACAACACCATCGTGTCGATCACCGACGCGGAGGGGAACGTGATCTCGTGGGCATCCGCCGGGTCGTCGGGCTTCAAGGGCTCGCGCAAGTCGACCCCGTTCGCCGCACAGATGGCCGCCGAGAAGGCCACCCGCGCCGCGATGGAGCACGGGTTGCGCCGCGTCGAGGTGCAGGTGAAGGGTCCGGGCTCCGGCCGCGAGACCGCCATCCGCTCCATCCAGAACATCGGCATCGAAGTCGCCGGTGTCAAGGACGTCACCCCGGTGCCGCACAACGGCTGCCGCCTCCCGAAGCGCCCGAGGATCTGACCCATGGCCCGTTACACCGGTCCCGTCTGCAAGCTCTGCCGCCGCGAGCGCATGAAGCTGTTCCTCAAGGGAACCAAGTGCGACACCACGAAGTGCCCCATCGAGCGTCGGCCGTACCCGCCGGGTGATCACGGCCGTTCGCGCCGCAGCCAGGGTTCCGAGTACCTGACCCAGCTGCGCGAGAAGCAGAAGGCCCGCCGCATCTACGGCATCATGGAGAAGCAGTTCCGCAAGGTCTACGCCGAGGCCGTCCGCAAGTCGGGCGTCACGGGCGAGAACCTGCTCCAGCTGCTCGAGACCCGCCTCGACAACGTCGCCTACCGCGCCGGTTGGGGCGCCAGCCGGGCCCAGGCCCGCCAGCTGGTGCGCCACGGCCACGTGACGGTGAACGGCAAGCGCGTCACCATCCCGAGCTATCAGGTGCGCAAGAGCGACGTCGTCGCTCTCTCGACCAAGGCCAAGGCCATGATCGCCGTGCGGTCGAACATCGACACGCTCGACCGTCAGATGGTCGCCTGGCTCGAAGGCGGCGACAACGGCACCCAGGTGACCGTTCGCGAGCTTCCGCAGCGCGCCCAGATCGACGTCCCCGTCCGGGAGCAGCTCATCGTCGAGCTGTACTCCAAGTAATCCACAGCGAACCAGGGGTCCCCCAACATGCTGGTCATTCAGCGTCCCACCGTCGAGATCGTCGGCGAGCCCGAGGGCAATCGTCAGCGCTTCTCCATCGGCCCCCTCGAGCCGGGCTTCGGCCACACCATCGGGAACTCGTTGCGGCGCACGCTGCTGTCGTCCATCCCGGGTGCCGCCATCACCACGGTCCGGTTCGATGACGCGCTGCACGAGTTCGACACGATCACCGGCGTCACCGAGGACGTCACCGACATCATCCTGAACCTCAAGGACATCGTGCTCACGTCGGTGTCCGACGAGCCGGTCATCGTGCGTCTCGACGCCCGCGGCCCGGCCGAGGTCACCGCTGGTGACATCAAGGTGCCGTCCGAGATCGAGATCCTGAACAAGGACCTCCACATCGCGACGCTGAACGCCAAGGGGCGCCTGGCCATCGACCTCACGGTCGAGCGGGGCCGCGGTTACCTGTCAGCCGACCGCGAGACGCAGTCGAAGACGATCGGTGTCGTGCCGATCGACGCCATCTTCTCGCCGGTCCGGCGCGTGATGTTCTCCGTCGAGCCGACCCGTGTCGAGCAGTCGACGAACTACGACCGCCTCGTGCTCGACATCGAGACCGACGGGTCGATCGCCCCGAAGGAGGCGCTGGCCTCGGCCGGTGCCACCCTGCGGTCGCTGGTCGACCTGGTGGCGAACATGAGCGAAGCCCCGCAGGGCCTCGAGCTCGGCGAGATCGTCGGCGTCGCCGGTGGTTCCCCCGACCTCGACCTGCCGATCGAGGATCTCGATCTGTCGGAGCGTCCGCGGAACTGCCTGAAGCGCGCCCAGATCAACACCGTCGGCGAGCTGCTGCAGAAGACCGAAGAAGACCTGTTGAACATCACCAACTTCGGGCAGAAGTCGCTCGACGAGGTGAAGATGAAGCTCGACGAGCGCGGCCTCACGCTGCGCGGATGACGAAGGACTGACGCAATGCCTACCCCGCGCAAGGCCCGCCGCTTCGGCAAGACGGCCGCCCACCAGGAGCTGATGATGGCCAACCTGGCGGCGTCGCTGTTCGCCGCCGAGGCCATCGTCACCACCGAGGCGAAGGCGAAGTTCCTCCGCCCCATCGCCGAGAAGATGATCACGAAGGCCAAGAAGGCCCAGACCGACGACACCGGCCGTCGCGTCCACCAGATCCGCCTCATCCAGGCCGAGCTGCGGGACGAGGAGATGACGCACAAGCTCGTCACCGACATCGGCCCCCGCTTCGAGGGCCGCAACGGTGGCTACACCCGCATCCTCAAGCTCGGGCCGCGCCACGGGGACAACGCTCCCATGGCACGCATCGAGCTCGTCTGAGCCTCTCCCGGCTGTCGCGCCGGGCTCGGGATCGGCGATGAGCCAGCAGTTCGAATTCGACGAGCCGGCGCCACTGGCGCCGGCTCGTCTCTTCGTACGTCGAGCCCAAGTCGCCGCGCCGGCGCCCGGCGATCGGCGTGCCCGCCTGACGGTGGCCTACGACGGCTCGGCGTTCCACGGGTTCGCGTCGACCGACGGCGTCGACACCGTGCAGGCGCGCCTGACCGCCGCCATGGCGACGGTGCTGCGGCGGCCGGGGTTGACGATCACGGGGGCCGGACGCACGGACACCGGCGTCCACGCCCGCGGTCAGGTCGTCTCGTTCGACGCTCCGGCCGCCTTCGATCTGGCCAGGCTCGAGCGGTCGGTCAACGGCTTGTGCGCGCCCCACGTGGTGGTGCGGGACGGCACCTTCGTCGCCGACGACTTCGACGCCCGCTTCTCGGCCGTGTGGCGGCACTACTGCTACACCGTGCTCAACCGCCGGTGGCCCGACCCGCTCCTGCAGCCGACCGTCTGGCACGTTGCGGGCTCGCTCGACATGGCGGCCATGCGGCTCGGTTCGGATGTCTTCATCGGCGAGCACGACTTCTCGTCGTTCTGTCGTCGTCCGTCGGCGGGCCTCGACGGCAAGGACAGATCGCTCGTCCGGCGGATCCTGGCGGCCGAGTGGCACGACCTCGGCGATGGCGTGCTGGTGTTCGACATCCGGGCCACGGCGTTCTGCCACCAGATGGTCCGCTCGATCGCGGGCACGCTCGTCGATGTCGGCCTGGGCCGCCGCCGGGCCGGAGACCTGCTCGGAGTGCTGCGGGGCCGCGACCGGGCGGCGGCGGGACCGGTGGCGCCTCCCCACGGGCTGTGCCTCACCGAGGTCGGCTACCGATGAGCCCGCCTTCGGCGCCCGTGATCGGGACTCGACGCGGCGCCTCCGGCGTGGCACCCTGGTGCCGAGGAGCTGGGCGGCCACCATCGGCCGCCCTCGTCATCCGCCCGCACTTGCCGCGTTCGGCGCGACGCCCGTATCCTTGTCCGGTTCCCATGCGGGGCCATCGCCCACGCCTGGATCCCTGAAAGAACCTGTTCGCATGCGCACGTACTCACCCAAGGCCTCAGAGGTCACCCGAGCCTGGATCGTCATCGATGCCGAGGACCTCGTGCTCGGTCGTCTGTGCACCGAGGCTGCCCGCATCCTGCGCGGCAAGCACAAGCCGATCTTCGCTCCCCACCTGGACACCGGCGATCACGTCATCATCGTGAACGCCGCCAAGGTGGTCCTCACGTCGGGCAAGGCCGCCAAGAAGGACATCTACCACCACTCCGGCTACCCGGGCGGTCTCCGCACGACCACCTACGCCGCCCTGATGGCCAAGAAGCCCGAAGAGGCCGTGCGCAACTCGATCCGAGGCATGCTCCCCAAGGGGCCGCTGGGTCGCCAGATGATCCGCAAGCTCAAGGTCTACGCCGGACCCGAGCATCCCCACACGGCGCAGTCGCCGCAGACGATCGAGCTGGCCAGCGCCAAGGCGCGCTGAGCCAACGGAGGAGAAACGTGTCGAAGCCGCTCGTCCAGTCAACCGGTCGCCGTAAGGAAGCAGTCGCCCGCGTGCGCCTGCGCCCCGGTACCGGCAAGGTCACCATCAACAACCGCTCGTTCGAGGACTTCTTCCCGATGCCGACGCATCGGATGATCGCCTCGGAAGCGCTCCGCGTGGCCAGCGTGGAGGAGTCGTACGACGTTGACGCCACGCTGCACGGCGGCGGCGTGTCGGGTCAGGCCGGCGCCCTGCGCATGGGCATCGCCCGCGCCATCGTCGAGCTCGACGAGGAGACCCGCCCCGGCCTCAAGAAGGCCGGCCTCCTGACGCGTGACGCACGCGCCAAGGAGTCGAAGAAGTACGGCCTCAAGAAGGCCCGCAAGGCGCCGCAGTACTCGAAGCGCTGACGTCGGGCCCGGACGCCTCGGCGCCCTCATGACCCTACGTTTCGGCACCGACGGTGTACGCGGTGTCGCCAACACCGAGCTGACCCCAGCGTTCGCGCTGGGGCTCGGCCGCGCTTCGGCTCGGGTGTTGGGGAGCCGGCGGCTGCTCGTCGGCACCGACACGCGTGCCTCGGCGGACCTGCTCGTGAGCGCGTTCACCGCCGGCGCGCTCTGCGAGGGCGTCGACGTCGAGCAGCTGGGCGTCCTACCGACACCGGGTGTCGCCCACCTGTGCCAGCTCCACGACGTGGCCGGCGCCGTGGTCTCGGCATCCCACAACCCCTTCGGCGACAACGGCATCAAGCTGTTCGCTCGGGGTGGCCGCAAGCTCCCCGACGAGGTCGAGGCCCGCATCGAGGCCGTGCTCGCCTCGCTCGGACCGCCCGACCGGACCGGCGGTGACGTCGGGCGCCTGGCGTCGGCGGCGGGCGACGAGAGCGCGTATGTCGACCACCTCGTGGACGCGCTGGAGGGCCGCACGCTCGACGGGCTTCGCATCGTGCTCGACTGCGCCAACGGTGCGGCCTCGCCGCTGGCCGGGCGCATCTTTCGTGCTGCCGGTGCCGCCGTGCACGTCATCGGAGACGCGCCCGACGGGACGAACATCAACGCCGGGTGCGGCGCCACGCACCCCGAGGCGGTGGCCGCGGCGGTCGTGGCCCATGGCGCCCACCTCGGCCTGGCGTTCGACGGCGACGCCGACCGGCTCATCGCCGTGGATGCGCTCGGTCGCCCGGTCGACGGCGACCACGTGATCGCGGTGTGCGCGCTCGACATGCGCCGACGGGGCCGGCTGCACGACGCCACGGTGGTCGTCACGGTCATGACGAACCTCGGCTTCCGCCACGCCATGGCCGCCAACGACGTGCGCGTCGTCGAGACGGCCGTCGGCGACCGCTACGTGCTCGAGGCGCTCGACGCCGGCCACTACTCGCTCGGCGGCGAGCAGAGCGGCCACGTGATCTTCCGCGACCTCGCCACCACCGGCGACGGCATGCTCACCGGGCTGTTGCTGGCCGACGTGGTGGCGCGCTCGGGCCGGTCGCTCGCCGACCTCGCCGGCGTCATGAACCGCCTGCCCCAGGTGCTCGTGAACGTGCGCCTGACCGAGCGGCGTGACGGCCTGCTCGACGAACTGGCCGCGCACGTCGAGCAGGCGCAGGCCGGCTTGGGCGAGCGCGGCCGGGTGCTCGTACGGCCCAGCGGCACCGAGCCGATGGTGCGCGTCATGGTGGAGGCGCCGACCGACGCCGAGGCTCGCCAGGTCGCCGACGATCTTGCGGCCACCGTCGCCCGACTCGGCTCGTCCTGACGATCCGTCGGTCCGTCGGGCCCCACCGACACCCGGCGAACGGAGCGCGCCGATAGCCTGCGAGGCCTATGTGTGGCATCGTCGCTTTGCTGGCCCGACCGGCCGTCCGGCCCGTCCCGGACAGCGCGGACGTCCTCGAGGGGCTCGACGCCGCCGTGCTGGCTGCGTCCGGTCGCGCCCCCCTCGTCGACCGACTTCTCGCGGCCGCGGCGGCCACGTCGCTGGCGGACGCGCTGCTGAAGGGCGTGCCGGGGACCCTGGCGCTCGTTCGTCGGCCCGAACTCGGTGCGGCCGTCCTGGCCCGGCTCGACCTGCTCGATGACGTGCTGGCGCAGGGCGACGATGCTGTCGACGCGGAGCGGGGCGACATCGAGGCGCTCAATGCGGCCCTGGTACGTCTGCGCGACGCCGTGTGGGCCATCCGCCGCGACCGGATGCGCACCGCCCGCGCCGTCGCCGAGCTGGCCGGCCGGGATGCCGGCGACGCCGCCATCGCCGGCTTCCTGGCCATCCAGCAGGTGCTCTCGTCCATCGACCGGCTCGAGGTGCGCGGGCGCGACTCGGCCGGGCTCCACGTGTACGTCTGGGGCCACGGCCTCGACCTCACCGCCGACCCGGCCCGGCGCCTGCTCGACGGCCGCGCCGACGACCACCTGTTCACCAATCGGGCCGTGCGGGCCCTCAGTGGGCCCAAGGGGGACGTGCTCAGCTTCGTCTACAAGGCGGCCGCCGAGATCGGCGAGCTGGGCGACAACACGCGCGCCCTTCGCACCGCCATGCTCGACGACCGCCTGCTGCACCTGGCGCTCAGCTCTCCGACGGCGCGCGTCAGCGTGCTGGCCCACACCCGCTGGGCGTCGGTGGGCATCATCTCGGAGCCCAACGCCCACCCGCTGAACAACGAGGAGGACGCGCTGCTTGACGGTCCGTACGTGGTGGCCGCGCTCAACGGCGACGTCGACAACCACGCCGACCTGAAGGCGTCGCACGGCCTGCGCATCGCCGCGCCGATCACCACCGACGCCAAGGTGATCCCGGCGCTCGTGTCGCGCACCGTGGCCGGCGGCGCGGACCTGGCCGAGGCGTTCCGGCGCACGGTGGCCAGCTTCGAGGGGTCCGTGGCCATCGGCGCCGCATCGGCCGACGATCCCGGCACGGTGCTGCTGGCCCTGCGCGGCAGCGGTCAGGGCGTGTACGTCGGCCTGGCCGAGGACACCTACATCGTGGCCAGCGAGGCCTACGGCGTCGTCGAGGAGACGGCGCACTACATCCGGATGGATGGCGAGACACCCGCCCGGGCCGACGTGCCCGCCAGTCGGGGTCAGGTGGTGGTGCTCGACGGCAGCAAGGCCGGCACGCTCGAGGGCATCCGACGCATCGCCTACGACGGCACCGAGGTGCCGGTCACCACCGCGGACGTGATCACCGCCGAGGTGACCACGCGCGACATCGACCGCGGCGACTCCCCCCACTTCCTGCTCAAGGAGATCGGCGAGGCGCCCACCAGCTTCGCCAAGACGCTGCGGGGCCGCATCGTCGAGCGCGACGGTCGCCTGGTCACGAACCTGACGGCGCGCACGTTGCCCGACGACGTGGTCGCCCGTCTGCGTACGGGCACCATCCGGCGGGTCGAGGTCATCGGTCAGGGAACCGCGGCGGTCGCCGGACGGTCTCTGGCGGAGGTGCTCTCGCACCTGCTCCAGGGGTCGCCCGTGGCCGTGCGGGCCATCACCGCCACCGAGTACTCGGGCTTCGCCATGACGTCGGACCTGTCGGACACGCTCGTCGTGGCGGTCAGCCAGAGCGGGACGACCACCGACACCAACCGGACCGTCGATCTGGCCCGAGCGCGCGGCGCCGCGGTGATCGGCATCGTCAACCGGCGGAACTCCGATCTCACCGACAAAGCCGACGGGGTGCTCTACACCTCCGACGGGCGCGACGTGGAGATGAGCGTCGCCTCGACGAAGGCGTTCTACGCCCAGGTCGCCGCCGGCGTGCTGCTGGCCTGCGCGTTGGCCGAGGTGATGGACGTCGGCGATCCTCGGCAACGCCACGAGCTGCTGGCTGCCCTTCGGGAGCTCCCCGACGCCATGCGCACGGTGCTCGGCCGGCGCGAAGAGATCGGCGAGGCGGCCCGGCGCTTCGCCCCGCCGAAGCGCTACTGGGCGGTGGTCGGGAGCGGACCGAACAAGGTGGCCGCCGAGGAGGTGCGGATCAAGCTCTCGGAGCTCTGCTACAAGTCGATCGCCTGCGACGTCACCGAAGACAAGAAGCACATCGACCTGTCGTGCGAGCCGCTGATCCTGGTGTGCGCGGCGGGGCTGCAGGGTGGCACGGCCGACGACGTGGCCAAGGAGGTGGCGATCTACCGGGCGCACAAGGCGTCGCCGATCGTGATCGCCTCCGAGGGCGAGGAGCGCTTCAACGCCGCCCTCCAGGTCATCCACGTGCCGTCGGTGCTCGGCCGGCTCGACTTCGTGCTCGCAGCCATGGTCGGCCACCTGTTCGGGTACGAGGCGGCGCTCGCCATCGACGGGCTGGCCCGCCCGCTGCGCGAGGCGCGCGAAGCGGTGGAGCGCGCCGTGGGTCTGGGCGGCGCCGACGAGACCGTCGTCGATCAGCTCCGCCGTGATCTGACGCCCGTCGCCCATCGCTTCGCCGACGGGTTGCGCGCCGGCACCTACGACGGCCACCTCGAGGCGTCGACCGCGGTGCGCCTGGTGGGCATGCTGCGCGACGCCACCTCGCCCCATCCCCTCGAGTCGTACCAGGCGTCGAACGGCAAGGTGGCGTCGCCGGGTGTCCTGATCGACGACGTCGCCGCCGCGCTGTCGCGCGCCATCGACGAACTGACGCGTCCGATCGACGCCATCAAGCACCAGGCCAAGACGGTCACCGTCGGGATCTCCCGCTCGGACGAGGGGCTGCTCGGCAACCGCCTCGTCCGCGAGGTCCTCACGACCGGTGTCGCCCGCGAACGGCTGAGCTACCGCGTGCTCAAGGAACTGGTGGCGCTCGACCCTGCGGTCGAGGCGGTGGTGGGCTTCACCCGGTACGCCATCGACGGCGACCCCGAGCTCGGGGCCCACGTCAGCGTGCTCGACCGCGGCGGCGTGAGCCGCGACATCCCGTCGCGCGTCGACCGCGTGCCCGAGCTGCGCGGCACCAAGCGTCGCGTCGCCCTCGACCACGAGGTGCTGGTGGCGCGAGGGCGCGGCGACGGACGTACCGTGCTGCTCGTGCCCGAGCTCAAGGGCAACCAGGCCACGGGTGTGACGTTGCTGCACGTGCGCTTCGTGGCGTCGATGTCGGCCTCCGTGGCCCGCTCGGTGCTCGAGGGCTACCGCGGTCGGTACCAGCTGCTCGCCGACTGGGTCACCGAGACCGAGGTGTCGCTGCGCGACGACCTGCTCGACGGCATCCCCACGGTCGATCTGCTGACGCTGCCGGTGAGCGAGCTGGCCGACCGCTGGCGCTCGTGATCCCACCGGGCGGCAACGTGGTCGGGGTCGGCATCGACGCCGTCGACGTGGCCCGCTACCGGCGTGTGCTCGAACGGACGCCCGGCATCGCCGCGCGCACCTTCACCGAGGGTGAGCTGCTCTACGCCCGGCTCGTGGCCGACCCGACGCAACGCCTGGCGGCGCGGTTCGCGGCCAAGGAGGCGGCGATGAAGGCGCTCGGCGTCGGGCTGGGGGCGTGCAAGCTGCACGACCTCGAGGTGGTGCGGGCCGAGGGAGGCGAGCCGTCGCTCGTGCTCCACGGCGCCGCGGTCGAGGTGTGCGCGGCGCGCGGCGCGGCGCGCCTGCTGCTGTCGATGACCCACACCGAGCTGACGGCCCAGGCCATCGTGCTGGCTCTGTCGGTCTGACTGCCACGGCGGGCGGCGCGGATCGGCGGGACCGTCAACGATCGTGGCGGCGGGACCACACGGCGATGGTCGGTCGGCCCTCGATGCGGTCGCGGCCCTTGGCGGCGTGGATGCGCTGCGTCGTGTAGATGCCGCGGTGGCTCGAGAACACGTAGGCCACCACGCACCCGACCGCCATGGGGACGATGGCGCCGCTGCCGAACAGCTCGGCGCCCATGATCGTGCAGGCCAGGGGCACGTTGGCCGCCCCGGCGAACACCGACACGAACCCGACGGCGGCGACGAGCTTCGGGTCGAGGCCGAGCACCGGGGCCAGCGTGCCGCCGAGCGTGGCCCCGACGAC
>JANPGL010000559.1:0-2681 GCA_031423915.1 Actinomycetes bacterium
GTCGAGCGCACGGGCGCGCTGCTCGTGGCATGGGACGACGAGCAGCTGGCCCGGCTGCCCGAACTGGCGGCCAGAGCGGCGGCCAACGGCTACGCGGACACCGCCACGATCGACGCCGGCGAGTTGTACGACCGCGAGCCTCACCTCGGGCCCGGTGCGCTCGGCGCGCTGGTCGTACCCGACGAGGATCTCGTCGACCCGTGGACGACGCCCCTGGCGTTCGCCACCGAGGCGGTGGCCAACGGCATCGTGCTGTGGCGACGAGCGCCGGTCACCGCCGTGACGTCGTCCGGTGACGGGCACGAGCTGCACACCCCGGCCGGCACCGTGCGGGCCCGCTACGTCGTGAACGCCGCCGGGCTGGCCGGCGACCAGGTCCACCGGCTGTTCGGCCACGACTCGTTCACCATCCGCCCGCGCCGGGGCGAGCTGATCGTGTTCGACGAGCTCGCCCGCCCGCTCGTCCGTCACGTCCTGCTCCCCGTGCCGACCGCCACCACCAAAGGGGTGCTGGTCTCCCCCACCGTGTTCGGCAACGTGCTGCTCGGTCCGACGGCCGACGAGATCGACGACCGCAACGCCACGGCCTCGACGCGCGACGGCACCGACCGGTTGCTGGCTCAGGGCCGCCGCATCCTGCCCGCGCTCGAACGCGAGGAGATCACCGCGGTCTACGTGGGTCTGCGCCCCGCCACCGAGCAGAGCGACTACCGCATCGAGCTGCACGCGACCCAGCGCTACCTGTGCCTCGGCGGCATCCGGTCGACCGGGCTGACCGCGTCGATGGGCATCGCCGAGGAGGCCGTCGGGCTCCTGCGGGACGCGGGGCTCGACACTCCGGCCAAGGACGCCGACGCCATCGTCGCCGTGCGCCTGCCGACCCTGGGCGAGGCGACGCCGCGCCCGTGGCGGTCCGGTGGTCGCATCCTGTGCCACTGCGAGCGCGTCACCGCCGCCGAGCTTCACGCGCTGGGCGACGCCGTCGTGCCGCCGCTCGACCTCGACGGCGTGCGCCGGCGGACCCGCGCCCTGCTCGGCCGCTGCCAGGGCTTCGCCTGCACGGCCGAGGTGGTCGGGGCGGCTGCCACCGCGCTCGGCATGTCGTGCGACGAGCTGTTGCGCAGCCCGACATGACGGTGGCGCCGGCGGACGCCCTGGTCGTCGGCGGCGGGCCCGCCGGGCTGGCCACCGCCACCGCGCTGCGCCGGCTCGGCCATGCCCACGTCGTCGTGGTCGAACGCGAGGAACGGGCCGGGGGCGTACCCCTCATCACCGACCACACCGGTTTCGGGGCTCGCGATCGACACCGGCTGCTGCGCGGGCCCGCGTACGCCGACGCGCTCGTCGCCGACGCCGACCACGCCGGCGTCGAGATCCTGGTGCGCACCACCGCGGTCGACTGGCTCGACGGCGGCGGACTGGTCCTCCACCACGAGGGCGGGCTCGCCGAACGGCGCGCCCGGGCGGTCGTGCTGGCCACCGGCACGCGCGAGCGGCCCCGGGCGGCGCGCCTGATCCCCGGCGACCGCCCCGCGGGCGTTCACACGACGGCCGCGGTCCAGCGTCTGGTGCTCGCCGGCGTCCGCATCGGGCAGCGCGCCGTGGTCATCGGCGCCGAGCACGTGAGCTTCTCGGCCATCGACACGCTCGCCCACGCCGGATGCGCCACGGTGGCGCTCGTGACCGGCCAGGCACGGCACCAGAGCTACGCGCCGTTCGCCTGGGCCTCGGCGGGCCGGCGCCGCGTGCCGGTGCTTTGCGCGGTCGAGGTGGCCGAGATCGTCGGCCGGGGGCGCGTCGAGGGCGTCCGCCTCAGCGACGGGCGCTGGCTGGCGTGCGACACGGTCGTCGTGTCGGGCGACTGGGTCCCGGAGCACACGCTGGCCCGCCAGGGCGGCGTCGAGTGCGACCCGATGTCGGGCACGCCGGTGGTCGACGGCCACGGCCGCACCAGCCGTCCCGGCGTGTTCGCCGCCGGCAACGTGCTCCACGGCGCGCTCCAGGCCGACTGGTGCGCCAACGAAGGCGTCAGGGTCGCCGGCGAAGTCGCCGCGTTCCTGGCCGATCCGCCCATGGCGTGGCGCTGGGCCGAGTCGACACCCGTCGTCGCCCTCGCCCCGTTGCGCTGGGTCACCCCGGGGCGAATCGACGCACGGGTCGGTCCCGACCGCGGGCGACTCGTGCTGGCGGCCGACGCGTTCGGCCGGCGGGTCCGCGTCGTGGCGACCCAGGCCGGGCGCACGCTCGGTGCGGCGCGTCCGCGCACGCCCGTGGCCCCGGGCCGGCCGTTCACCGTCGCCGCACCGTGGACCGGCGCCATACGACGACAGGACGGGCCCGTCGAGCTGACCCTGGAGACGCCATGACCGACGATCACGATCCGCCGCCCTGGCGCACGACCGCCAGCCGAGACGTGTACCGCAACCCCTGGATGCAGGTGCGCGAGCACGACGTCGTGCGGCCCGACGGCTCCACGGGCCTCTACGGCGTGGTCACGTTGTCGGGCGGCGCGGGCGTGCTGCCCTTCGTCGACGACGACCACGTGCTCCTCGTGCGTCAACGCCGGTACATCACGGGCCAGGTCTCCTGGGAGATGCCGACGGGCGGCATCGACCCCGGCGAGGATCCGCTCGCGGCGGCGGCCCGGGAGCTGGCCGAAGAGACCGGCTACCGCGCCGCCC
>JANPGL010000560.1:0-2423 GCA_031423915.1 Actinomycetes bacterium
GCAACCAACCCGCACCCGTCCACGCCGGCATCCAGCGCCACCATCTGCCCGGGACCGGCGCGGCACCGTTGCGTAGATGCTGTCGCCCCGGGGCGCGAACGCACCTGCGGTCATCGGGCCCGCCGCCTGCGGGCTCGTAGCGTCGCCGAAGCACCTGGCAACCTCCGATGTTCCCGATCCGCAGTGCCGAACGTGACCGCTGCAGCCTCCATTTCACTCTGGCGGGCGCGCACCGGCTTCACCCGGCAGTACTACCGTGGAACGTTGTTCTTGCGACGTGGGGGAGCGAGCGATGACGGATCCGTATCACGAGGGTCAGCGGCAACTCCAGGACCGGTTCGACACCCGTCGACTCGCCGATCGCCTCGCAGAGGCCATGACCGACACCTTCCGGGAGGAGCTCGCCCGCTTCGTCGAGACCCGCGACATGTTCTTCATCTCGTCGACCGACGCCGACGGCTTCCCGGACTGCTCCTACAAAGGCGGTGATCCGGGGTTCGTGCGAGTGATCGACGAGCGCACCCTCGCCTTTCCCGTCTACGACGGCAACGGCATGTTCCTCACGTTGGGCAACCTGAGCGTGCAACCCCGGGTCGGGCTCCTGTTCATCGACTTCGAGACGGGCAACCGGCTCCGGGTCAACGGCGACGCCAGCCTCGAGTTCGACGGCCCGCTCGTGGCCTCGTACCCCGGTGCGCTGGGCGTGGTGCGGGTGAAGGTCCGCGCCATGTTCGCCAACTGCCGTCGGTACGTTCACCAGTACCGGAAAGTGTCAGCATCACCCTTCGTGCCACACGCCGATGTCGACTCACCCGTGCCCGACTGGAAGCGCAACCCATGGTTCGACGGCACGCTCCCCGGCCACGACCCCGCGCTCGATCCCGAGCGGGCGGTCGCACCCGCATCACCGCAGTTCTGAACCCGCCGTGTGACGACGCGGGCCGGGACCGGCAGCGCACGCAGTGGTCAGCTGCTGCCGGTCGCAATGCCGACGACCGACGTAACGACGAGCACCAGCAACACAGCGCTAGCGATACCAACCAAGATGCGCACGAGTCGGGGCATCCGCCAGCCGTCGTCGACAGAGGCCAAAGTTGTATGCAAGCTCCGCACGATGGCGGCATACGTGGCGACCAGGAGTAGCGCGCCGAGAAGACGTCGAGGCGTTACGCCATCGCCGACGAGCCCGATAGCGATGATGATCGGCATCGGCATCGGCAACGCCATCGCAGCGGCCACCACGCGCGCGGTCCGCGGCCAGTCGGTGCGAGCACCGGCCACCGACGCACCGAGAACAGTGGGCAGCATCATCGCGCCAGCGCCGGTGAAGATCGGCAGCGTCAGTACGACGGCCGCCGTGCGCGCGACCGTGCTCCACCGTCGTCGTGCACCGGCCCGACGTACTGCCCACGACACCCCGTGCCCGGTGCCCGCCACGGTGAACGCCAGCACGATGAAGATCGTCCCGCTCCACGAGAACTCCGGGGCCTTGGAGATCAGCCGCATCCACAAGCGCGCAACGATTCCGAGGACCAAGCCTGCAAGCGGACCGAGGATCACGATCGCGCTGGCGGAGCAGTCACCTGACCCGGGTCGCTTCACTGGGAGACGGCCCTGGGGCTCGGTCACAAGTCCGACTCGGAACGTGGGCATGACCAAACAGACGGACTGAATCCACCGGTGTGTGACCTGCATGACATGCGGGCGCCGCGTCACCCCAACGGCGTGCTCGCTTCGCCCGTCCCTACAGTGACGACGTCTCCGTTCGCCACGCGCAGCCATAGCAGATCGGCACGGTCAGCAGAGAAGGGCCGGTACGCGCTCCCGGTTCCGGCGCACCTGCGCGCAGGCGGCGCTCGAAGTCAGTCGCCGAGACGCGGCCGCGCTGGCGCTGAAGGCGGGCCCCACAGACGGCACGACTTCGTCGGTGTCGGACTTCGACCAAGGGCCAGCGACCTGCATCCGCGTCCGCCGAGCGCCCGGTATCGCTCGTGCACAGAGGCGTCAGCGCCCACTCAGGATCACGGCGAACCGTCGCGCGGGTGGCGTGCCAGATCCGCGCTCGTATCGCGCTCACCCACGGTGGTCATCCAGGCGAGGATTGCGTCCCGCGGCGTGGTGTAAGAGGCCGTGCGCTCCTCGAAGCTGTTCGTCAGGTTCGGGGTGCTGCGGGCAAGGCTAGTTCGATGGGTTGGTCGGTGATGCCGGCGACCGATGCGGCGGCGATGTAGCGGCGGTCGGCGGCGGTCATCTCGTCGTTGATCTCGACCAAGAGTGCGCCGACCAGGCGGATCACGCTGGCGGTGTCGGGGAAGATCCCGACGACATCGGTGCGGCGCTTCAGCTCGCGGTTGAGGCGTTCGATCGGGTTGTTCGACCAGATCGGGTTGTCGTTGGAGACGTGGGGCCGGCTGTGGCTTTTG
>JANPGL010000561.1:0-2592 GCA_031423915.1 Actinomycetes bacterium
TCGACCCAGCGGGTGAAGCCGTTCCCGACGAACGGCACGTCGCAGGCGGTGTAGAACCGTTCGTGCTCGACCGGGTCGTCGGACACGAGGCTGGCCACGAGTCGGGGACCGTACCGGTTGCACAACGTCGCGGCCTCGGCCAGGTCGGTCACCACCGCCAGGGCGACCTCGGGGCTGTCCTCCCACTCCCACTCCGTGCCCAGGTCGGCGACGTCGATCACGTCGGCCTGGGGCTCGGGTCGCTCGCCGTCGGCGCGCCGCACCGAGACCGTGCGGGCGAACCAGTCGGCAGGGACGTGGACCTCGGACCCCGCGGCGACATGGAGGCGTGGGGCCGCACCGCGGCGGGCCGCTGCGTCGGTCAGGCCGGCGAGGAAGCGCGGCACGAGCTCGGCCGCTCGCGTCGACGGAACGCAGCACACGTTGAGCGTGTTGCACACCTTCCGGTCGAGCGAGTGGCGAACGGCGGCCTCGAACGCGTCGGGCGACGCGGACGCGCCCGCCATCAACCAGCCCCCGCCGGTGCCGTGGAGGCTGGCCGGGATGCCGGCCTGCCGCGCCACGGCGCCGAGCTGGGCCACGGCCTCGCCCGACCCGCGGGCCACGGCGAGCGCCAGGCGATGATGCGAGAACAGTGCCCATCCCGTGGCCCGCGATGGCGAGTCGAGCAGTTGGACGGCCCCGACGGGCAGCCCGGCCGCACGCAGGGCGGGATGCAGCGCGTGGTCGACGATCGCCCGTGCCGTGCCGAGCGCGTCGCTGCCGATTCGGAAGACGACGGTGTTCCCGCTGCGCAGCACGCCCGTGGCGTCGGCGAACACGTTGGGCCGGCCTTCGAACACGAAGCCGACGACGCCGAGCGGGGCCCGCCGCTGCTCGACGCGCCATCCGGGGTGCTCGACCGCTTCCACGAGGGCGCCCGGCCTGGTCGGGTTGTCCCGCCAGGACCGCAGACCGTCGACCATGGCCGTGCGCATGGCGCTCGACAGCTCGAGCCGCGTCGTCGAGCGGCCTCGCTCGCGCGCGGTCGCGACGTCGGCGGCATTCGCGGCGGCCACCGGTGCGAACGAGACGTCGTCGGCCAGGCGTGCGGCGAAGCCGTCGTAGAACGCGCTCACCGCGTCGGCGTCTGCGCCGGCCAGGGTCGCGAACGCATCGCAGGCGGCCCCCACCGAGAGGTCGACCAGTGCGAGGGCGTCGGCGGGCACGTGGAGCAGGTCGCCCGTGGTCTGGACGACCACGAGCGCGTCGCCGGGCCGGAACGCCGCAGCCAGCTCGGGCGACACGCGGGCGACGCGGGTTCCTCCGAACGGGACCGCCATGCCGGCTTCGAGCGACGTGAGGGCGGCGTCCATGCACGACAGTCTGGCCGGACGGCCGGCGGTGGGCGAGCGATCGTCGGGTCGCGCCGGTGGTGCGTCGTCGCAGGCTGCGACGCCCTACCATCCGACCGAAGGGGGGCCACCGGCCCGCACTCGTGGGGGGACCGATGAATCTGGCCGCGATCGGGCGCTACTGGCGCCGCTGCCAGCCCGACGCGGTGGCGTTGCGGTTCGGTGACCGGACCTGGTCGTGGATCGACCTCGACCGGCGCACCGACGAGCTGGCCGCGGGCCTGGCCGCGCTGGGCCTCGGCCGCGGCGACCGGCTGGGTCTCCTGCTCACCAATCGGCCCGAGTTCGTGGAGCTGGCGATCGCCGCCTGCAAGCTCGGTGCGGTCATGGTGCCGATGAACGTGCGCTTCACCGCCACCGAGGTGGCCTTCGTGGTGGGTGATGCCGAGTGCCGGCTCGTGGTGACCGAGCCCGCACTGCTCGCCGGCGTGGCGCTCGTGCACGAACGTCAGCCGGTGCTGCTCGCCGACGACCTGGCCGCGGTCCACGTCGCCGGCGCCTCGGTCGAACTGGTCGCCACCGCCGACGACGAACCGGCGTTCATCTGCTACACGTCGGGCACGACCGGCGACCCGAAGGGCGCCGTGCTCACGCACGGGTCGTGGAACGCGGCGTCGCAGGGGTGGGCGCAGGCCATCCAGCTGACGGCGGCCGACCGCGTCGTCCTGCCGTTCCCGCTCGCCTTCACCGGCGGCCTCGCCGTCGCCTTGTTCACCTACTGGGCCGGCGCCCGGTTGGTGCTCGAGCCCGGCTTCGATCCCGACCGGATCTTCGACCTGTTCGAGCAGGAACGGCTGACCACGTTCCTCGCCGTGCCGGTGATCGTCCAGACGATGGTCGACCACCCGCGCTGGGCCACCGCCGACCTGTCGAGCTGGCGGGTGGCCTGCTCGGGCGGCGCGCCGGTGCCCGAGTCGCTCCTGCGGGCGGTGCAGGCCCGCGGCATCCCGATGCTGCAGGGCTACAGCCTCACCGAAGGGTCGGCGGGCGTGACCGTGCTCCCGGCCCACGACGCGCTCCGCAAGGTCGGTTCGGCCGGTTTGCCGGTCGTCCACTGCGAGGTCCGCGTGGTCGACGAGGACGACCGGCCGCTGCCGCCCGGCGAGGTCGGTGAGATCGCCGTCCGGGGACCCATGGTCATGCAGAGCTACTGGCGGAACCCCGAGGCTTCGGCCGACACCCTCCGGGGCGGGTGGCT
>JANPGL010000562.1:0-2405 GCA_031423915.1 Actinomycetes bacterium
GGCCTCGCCTCCTGAGCGGGACGGGCGCCCCGGCCGGTACGGTCCGGGGCGCCCGCCGCGCTCGGCGGGTTTCTCAGGGGGGAGACGACAACACGTGCCCATCACAGACGTCGCACCAGTGCTCCAACTGCGGGGCATCAACAAGAGCTTCGGTCCCGTGCACGTGCTGCACGACGTGGACTTCGCCGTGTACCCGGGGCAGGTCACCGCACTCGTCGGTGACAACGGCGCCGGGAAGTCGACGCTCATCAAGTGCATCACCGGCATCTACGCCATGGACTCGGGCGAGGTGCTGTTCGACGGCAAGTCCGTCAGCATCCGCGGTCCCAAGGACGCCGCCGCCCTCGGTATCGAGGTCGTGTACCAGGACCTCGCACTGTGCGACAACCTCGACATCGTGCAGAACCTGTTCCTCGGCCGCGAGGCCAAGCGGGGCGCACTGCTCGATGAGGCGCTCATGGAGGCCCGGGCGCGCGAAACGCTCGCCACGCTGAACGTGCGCACCGTCAAGAGCGTGCGCCAGGTCGTGTCCAGCCTGTCCGGCGGCCAGCGCCAGACGGTGGCCATCGCCAAGGCCGTGCTGTGGAACTCGCGGGTCGTCATCCTCGACGAGCCGACCGCCGCGCTCGGGGTGGCCCAGACGAAGCAGGTGCTCGAACTGGTGCGCCGGCTGGCCGACCAGGGCATCGGCGTCGTCATCATCTCGCACAACATGAACGACGTGATGGCCGTGGCCGACCGCGTCTGCGCCTTGTACCTCGGCCGGGTCGCCGCCGAGGTCAGGACGGCCCAGTCGAGCCGAGAGCAACTCGTCGAACTCATCACGTCGGGCGCATCGGGTTCGCTCGGACTCTCGAACTCGGAGGTCGAGGTATGACCTCCACCCAGCAGCACGACGACCGCTCGGTGGCGGCGTCGGACTTCTCGCTGGATCGCGAGCGCATCGGGCTCGGCACTGCGGTGCAGAACTTCGCGGCGCGGCTTCGCACCGGCGGCGACCTCGGGCTGGCGCCCGCGGTGCTCGCTCTCGTGGTCCTCGTCGTCTTCTTCACGGTGATGAAGGGCGAGTTCTTCTTCACCAAGCTGAACTTCGGCGACCTCATCGGTCAGGCCGCCCCCATCTGCGTGCTGTCGGCCGCCGTCACCTACGTGCTGCTGCTCGGCGAGATCGACCTGGCCGCTGGGTACACCGCGGGCGTGTCGGCCGCCTTCATGGCCACCCGGCTGAAGGCCGGCAATCCGCTGCTCGTGGCGCTGCTCGTCGGGTTCGGCGCCGCACTGGTGATCGGTCTCGTGACCGGCTGGCTCGTCGCCCGCGTCGGGATCCCCAGCTTCGTGGTGACGCTGTCGTTCTTCCTCACCTGGCAGGGCGTGCTGCTGAAGGTCATCGGCAACGGCGGCACCATCCCGATCCAGAGCCGGTTCGTGGTCGGCCTCTACCGCAACAACATGTCGACGGTGTGGGGCTGGGTGTTCTGGGGCGTGCTCGTGGCGGGCATGGCCGGCACCGGGGCGATGCAACTGCGCGAACGCGCCGCCAAGGGCCTGGGTGGCGCATCCGCGTCGCTCGTCTACTTCCGTGTCGCCACCGTGGCAGTCGTGTGGGGCGTGGCCACGATCGTCCTGAACGAGACGCGCGGCAACGGATTGCAGGGCGTGCCCGTGATCGTGCCGGTCGTCGCCGGGCTCGTCGCCGTGCTGAGCTACGTGATGCGCCGCACCGCCTGGGGTCGTCACCTGTACGCGGTCGGCGGCAACGTCGAGGCGGCGCGTCGCGCCGGCATCAACGTGCTCCGGGTGAAGATCTCGGCGTTCGTGATGTGTGCGCTCGTGTCGTGCGTGGCCGGCATCATCCTGGTGGCCCGGCTCGGTTCGGTCGACCCGCAGACGGGTGGCAACGACACGCTGCTCATCGCCGTGGGCGCGGCCGTCATCGGCGGCACCAGCCTGTTCGGCGGGCGTGGCCGGCTGGTGAACGGCGTCGTCGGCGGCATGGTGTTCGCCGTCATCAACAACGGCCTCACCCTGCTGGGCAAGCAGGGCCCGTTCGACTTCTCCCAGTCGGGTCCGAAGTTCATCGTCAACGGCCTCGTGCTGCTGCTCTTCGCTTCCATCGACGCGCTGTCGCGCAAGCGCGCCGGCACCGCCTGACATCACCCTCGTCGTGAGCGTTCCCTCCCCCCGCACACGACCTCGTCCCACGACGGCCCGCGCCGCCGGCACGGCCCTCCACCTGCCGGCCGACCAGGCCGTCGTCCGTCGCCACAACCTGGGCATGGTGCTCCGGTTGCTGCGCGACCTGGGGCCGAGGTCGCGTGCCGGGATCGCCGCGGCCAGCGGTCTGGGCAAGCCCACCGTGTCGAGCCTGGTGGCCGACCTGGCCGAGCGCGGGCTCGTGCGCGAGA
>JANPGL010000563.1:0-34079 GCA_031423915.1 Actinomycetes bacterium
CCGACGCGTTGGAGGACGGCACGATCGACGGCGGACACCTCGACGCGTTCAACCGCGGCCTACGCGGACTCGACCCGGCCCAACGCCAAGCCATGCTCGACCAGGCCGAACGACTCGTCGGCATCGCCGGACACGTCGACGCCGACGAGTTCGCCAAGCGGGTCAAGACGACCACCGACCGGGTACGGGCCGAGAGCGGCATCGACGTGTTGGAACGCCAGCGGCGAGACACGCGGCTGCGATCGTGGGTCGACAAGGCCACCGGCATGTGGCGACTCTCGGGCGCGTTCGATCCGCTCACCGGCATGCGCCTCGCCGCCCGACTGAACGCCGCAAAGCAAGAGCTGTTCCGCACCGCCCAGCCCGACACGTGCCCCGACGACCCGATCGAACGCGACCAGCACCTCGCCGCCCACGCCCTCATCACCCTCGTGCTCCCCACCGACACCGCCACCACGGCGACCGGGTCGGGCCGGCCCGAGTTCGTCGCCCTCATCGACGCGACCCAACCACCGTCGCCCGACGGGCCCGTCGTCGACTGGGGCTTGCCCGTCGAACTACCCACCGAGATCCTGGCCATGCTCGCCGCTGACGCCGACGTGCACGGGATCGTGCTGTGGAACGGGCTCGTGCTCCACGCACCCGGCACCCTCGACCTCGGGCGCACCACCCGCATCGCCAACCGAGCGCAACGGCGGGTGCTCCGCGGGTGGTACGCCACCTGTGCCGTGCCGGGCTGCACCGTCCGGTACGACAACTGCCGCATCCACCACATCACCTGGTGGCGCCACGGCGGCACCACCGACCTCGCCAACCTTCTTCCCGTCTGTACCCACCACCACACCAAGATCCACAACGCCCACTGGGCGATCGAACTCGGCGCCGACCGGACATTGCGCATACGACTCCCCGACGGACAGGTGCTCACGACCGGGCCACCCGGCCGCGGACGAAAAGCCGCGTGAGCGGCGTGGCGGGCGAGCCGGGCGAACGCGCGCGAGCATCGCGCCATGGCACGGCTCTCCGGCGACGACCTGGCGCGGTTCGCGCGCACCGGCTACCTCGTCGTGCCCGGGGTCGTGTCCGAGGCCCTGCTGGCTGCGGCCGACGACGAGGTCCACGGGCTCGTCGTGTCCACCTCACCGCAGCAGGGCGATGGCGGGCCGGGACCGAACCTGTGGTTCCCGCCGGTGAGCCGGCTCCCCCGGTGCGACGACGCGCTGCGCCTGTCCGGTGCGCTCGACGTCGCCGACGAGCTCGTGGCGCCGGCACACCTGGACCACGCGTTCGACCACATCCAGGTAGCCACCACCGTGCCGCGGTACGAGCACGTACCGGGCGGACCACACATCGACGGGCACGGCCACGGCCTCGAACGCCCCTTCTCGTTCACCCTGCTGGCCGGCATCTTCCTCAGCGACCAGCGCCGCCCCGCCTCGGGCAACCTGTGGGTCTGGCCGGGTTCCCACCTCGACCACCAGCGTCTCTTCCGTGAGCGCGGCACGCGCGCGCTCGAGAGCAACGGCGGGCACGCCACGCTCCTCGATCCGCCGATGTCGCTCGGTCGACCGGTCGAGGTGCTCGGCGGGCGCGGCGATCTGCTGCTCGCCCACTTCCTGCTCGGCCACAACAAGGGCGGGAACACGTCGAGCGAGGTACGCCGCACGATCTACTACCGCCTCGCCGTGCCCGGGCATGCGGCGCAGTGGGACGCCACCTTCGTGGACGCCTGGCACGAGTACCCGCGCGTGCGCGCCGCCACCGGATCCTGACCGAACGCTGGGCGCCTCCTCACCGGGGAGCGGCCGACCCTTCGACGCGCCCGGCGCACGATGGCGGCAGCGGGCGACGACGAACGAGGAGCGCGACGGATGCGCGTGTGGATCGAACAGCACGAATGCGTGGGCAACGGCGTCTGCGAGGAGGTGTGCCCCGAGATATTCCACTTCGACGGGACGCTCGCCTACGTGAAGGTCGGCGACGGGGTGCTCCCCAACGGCCGGGCGGGCACCGGGGAGGTGCCCGATCACCTCGTGGACAAGGTGATCGAGGCGGCCGAGGAGTGTCCGCCCGGGTGCATCTACCTGGAGACCTGAGCAGGAATCCCAGCCGCGCCGACGAGCGAAGGGGCACCAGGCGGTACGGTCGGGTCTCGTGGCTCGCCATGGGGATCCGCGACCGGAAACGGAAGCACTCGCAGTCGCGCCCGCGGCCGGCAGGCGGGCGCGACTGCGGCCGTTCGTCCCCGTGGCCGTGGTCGCCCTCGTCGCCGTCGGCGCCTACGCGGCCGGCACGCGCGCCGGCGAACAGCCGTCGGCGAAGGAGACGGCCGCCCAGCTCGGCGCCACCGTCAAGACCGCCGTCGACGACGCCCTCGCCAAGGCGGCCGACAAGCCGGCCGACGCATCGATGTCGTACCAGGTGATCGCCCCGTCGCTCGTCGTCGTGCAGGTCGAGCGGCCCGCCACCGGGGACGCCGAGGCCGGCGGCGGCCTCGGCACCGGGGTGATCATCAACGACCAGGGCGCGGTGCTCACGGCTCGCCACGTGATCGCCGGCGCCGGACGCGTCACCGTCACCTTCGCCGACGGCAGCACCACCGACGCCGTCGTGGCCAGCGAGCAGGCCGACCGCGACATCGCGGTGCTCACCCCGGGCCGACTGCCCGAGGTGGTCGTCCCCGCCGTCATGGGCCGCGTGCCGCCGGTCGGCGGCCCGGTCTTCGCGGTCGGTCACCCGCTCGGGCTCACCTGGTCGCTCAGCGCCGGCGTGGTGTCCGGTCTCGATCGTTCGATCGGGGCCGGCGACGTCCAGCTGAAGGGCCTCATCCAGTTCGACGCCGCCGTCAACCCCGGCAACTCGGGCGGACCGCTGCTCAACTCCGCGGGCCAGGTGGTGGGCATCGTCACCGCACTGGCCAACCCGTCGAAGCAGGGCTTCTTCGTCGGCATCGGCTTCGCCGTGCCCATCGGCGCGGCCGCGGGTGGCGCCGGAGGCCCCTCCCAGTGACCACCTCGCACGAAGGACACCGCCACGCCATGACGTCGCCGCTCGCCACGCCGCCGAAGCCGATGGAGCACGTGCTCTACCAGGTGAAGAAGTTCATCGTCGGCCAGGACCAGCTGCTCGAGCGGCTCATCGTGGCGTTGCTGGCCCGCGGTCACGTCCTGGTGGAGGGCGTTCCCGGCCTGGCCAAGACGATGGCCATCAAGACGCTGGCGCAGTCGATCGGCGGGGAGTTCCAGCGCATCCAGTTCACCCCCGACCTGGTGCCGTCCGATCTCGTCGGTACGCGCATCTACAACCAGAAGCTCGGCGAGTTCCAGACCTCCAAGGGGCCGGTGTTCACCAACCTGCTGCTGGCCGACGAGATCAACCGCTCGCCTGCCAAGGTGCAGAGCGCGCTCCTCGAGGTGATGCAGGAGCGCCAGGTCACCATCGGGCGCGAGAGCCACGCCGTACCGAACCCGTTCCTGGTCATGGCCACCCAGAACCCCATCGAGTCGGAGGGCACCTATCCGCTGCCGGAGGCGCAGCTCGACCGGTTCATGCTCAAGGTCCACGTGGGTTACCCGACACCCACCGAGGAGCTCGTCATCGTGCAGCGCATGACCGGCGTCGTGGAGCCGACCCAACCCGTGATCGACACCGAGCAGCTCGTGGCGCTCCAGCAGCTGGTCGACCAGGTCTACGTCGACCTGGCGCTCATGGAGTACGCCGTGCGCGTCGTCGGCGTCACCCGAGCCCCGGCGTCGGCCGGCCTGGCCGACCTGGCCCGCTACGTCACGTTCGGCGCCAGCCCGCGCGCCTCGATCAACATGATCCTGGCCGCCAAGGCGCTGGCCTTCGTGCGCGGCCGCGACTACGCGCTTCCCATGGACGTGCGTGACCTGGCGCTCGACGTGCTGCGGCACCGCGTCGTGCTCTCGTACGAGGCGCTGGCCGACTCGGTCACGGCCGACGACATCATCACCCGCGTGCTCGCCGCGGTCCCACTCCCCGACGTGCCGCTGCGCGAGCGCCAGCCGCGCTACGACGATGCCCTCTTCCGCCCCGGCAACCCCTGAGCGCGTCCTGCGCCGGCTCGAGTGGCGGGTGATCCGCCGTCTCGACGGTCGGCTGCAGGGCGACTACCGCACGCTGCTGCGCGGCAGCGGCCTCGACTTCGCCGACCTGCGCGACTACGAGGCGGGCGACGACGTGCGACGCATCGACTGGAACGTGACCGCCCGCACCGACGCCGTGCACGTGCGCACCTACCTGGAGGACCGCGAGCTCACCGCCTGGCTGCTGCTCGACCGCTCGCCATCGATGGGCTTCGGCCCGACCGACCGACCCAAGGAGCTGGTCCTCACCGAGCTGGCCACGACGCTCGCCCGGCTGTTCACCCGGAACGGCAACCGGCTGGGCGCCGTCCTGTGGGACAACCGGGCCGAGCGGATCATCGAGCCGCGCACGGGCCGCAACCAGGTGCTGCGGCTCACCCACGACCTCTTGCGGCCGCCGGCCCCGCGCGGCACGGCCGGCACCGAGCTCGCCGGACTGTTCCGTCTCGCACTGTCGACGATCCGCCGCCGCTCGCTGGTCGTGGTCGTCTCCGACTTCCTCACCGACCCGGGCTGGGAGCAGCCGCTCGCGCTCTTGGCTCGGCGCCACGAGCTCGTCGTGATCCACCTCTCCGACCGCCGCGAGACCGAACTGCCCGATGCGGGCCTCCTCGTCGTGGAGGACGTCGAGACCGGCGAGCTGCTGTCGGTCGACACGAGCGACCCCGAGTTCCGGCGCCGCTTCGCGCACGCGGCGGCGGCGCGGCAGGCCGACCTGGACGCCACGGCGGCGCGCGCCGGCGTGGCGTTGTACCCGGTGTCGACCGAGGACGACCTGGTCACCGCGCTCGTGCGCCTGGTGGCCCTGCGCCGGGCGAGGCGACGCTGATGTCGTTCCTGTGGCCACCGGCGCTGGCGCTGCTCGTCCTCGTTCCCGTCGCGCTCGCCGGCTACCGCCGTCTGCTGCGGAGGCGGGACCGGCGCGTCGCCGAGCTGGCGGCGGAGGGCTTCGTGCCCACGGCGGCGTCGGGCCGACGCCGTCGTCTGCGCCATGTGCCGTTCGGCTTCTTCCTGGCCGCGCTCACCCTGCTGCTCGTCGCCCTGGCGCGGCCGCAGGCCAGCGTGGCGTTGCCCCGTCGCGAGGGCACGGTCATCCTGGCGTTCGACGTGTCGTCGAGCATGCTGGCCACCGACCTGAAACCGACCCGGCTTCACGCCGCGCAGGACGCGGCCAAGCGGTTCGTGGCCACGCAGCCCAGCTCGATCCGGATGGGCGTCGTGGCCTTCAGCGACGGCGGTCTCGTCACCCAGCAGGTCACCGACTCCCGCCCCGACGTGATCGCCGCCATCGACCGGCTCACCCCGCAGGGCGGCACGTCGCTCGGCAAAGGGCTGTTCACCTCGCTCGGCGCCATCGCCGGCAAACCGATCGTCCTCGACGACGCGGCCGCCGGAGGGAACCTCGACAACGTCGACATCGGCTACTACGGCTCGGCGGCCATCGTCCTGCTCTCCGACGGCGAGAACACCGCCGAACCCGATCCGCTGGCTGTCGCGAAGCTGGCCTCGGTGGCCGGCGTGCACGTGCACACGATCGGCATCGGGAGCCCCAAAGGGACCGTGGTGGAGATCGACGGCTTCAGCGTGGCCACCGCGCTCGACGAGACGACGCTCACGCAGATCGCCGAGGTGACCGACGGTACCTACTCGGCCGCGGCCGACCCGGCGGCGCTGGCCGCCGTGTACGACAGCATCGACCTGCGCATCACGGCCGAGGCCCAACCGACCGAGGTCACCGGCCTGGTGGCCGGCGCCAGCGCACTGCTGCTGTTCGTCGGCGCGGCGCTGTCGCTGGCGTGGTTCGGGCGGGTGGTGTGACCGTGTCGTTCACCTGGCCGTTGGCGCTCCTCGGTCTCCTGGCCGTGCCGTTGCTGCTCGGCGTCCACCTGTGGCAGCTGCGCCGCCGGCGCAAGAACGCCGTGCGCTACTCGAGCGTGGCGCTCATCCGTGCGGCCCTGCCGGCGCGGCCGGGATGGAAGCGGCACGTTCCCGTGGCGTTGTTGCTCGCCGGGCTGGCCGGCGCCGGCGTGGCCGCGGCCCGGCCACGGGTGACGGCCACGGTGCCGCTCGGCCGGACGACGATCATGCTCGCCCTCGACGTGTCGCGATCGATGTGCGCCACGGACGTGCAACCCAACCGCCTGGCCGTGGCGCAGCAGGCGGCGCGCCAGTTCGTGAAGGACCAACCCGCCGGCACCCGCATCGGCATCGTCGCCTTCGCCGGCTTCGCCGAGGTGGTGGTGCCACCGACGACCGACACCGCCGAACTGGTGGGCGCCATCGACAACCTCACGACGGCGCGCGGCACCGTGATCGGCGCGGCGACGCTCAAGGCCCTCGACGCGCTGGCGGTCGTGAACCCCGACGTGTGGCCGTCGGGCACCGACGGGCCCCCGGCGGGTACGACGACGCTGGGCCCTGGCCAGTACGTGCCCGACATCGTGGTGCTGCTGACCGACGGCGCCAACACGCGCGGCATCGACCCGGTCGAGGCCGCGCAGCAAGCCGCCGACCGCCATGTGCGGGTGTACACGATCGGCTTCGGCACCACGAACCCCACGTCGATGGTGTGCACCCGCGAGCAGCTCGGCGGCGAGGCGTTCGGCGGCGACCCTTTCGGCGGCGGTGCCGGTGGCGGCGGCGGCCCGCCGGGCGACATCCCGGGCCGCGGCGGTCGCTCGTTCCTGGTGATCGACGAGCCGACGCTCACCAAGGTGGCCGAGCTGACCGGCGGCACGTTCCACAAGGCCGAGGATGCCGCCCAGCTGCAGAAGGTGTTCGCCGAACTGCCCCGTCAGGTCGAGCTGCAGAAGCGCAAGCGAGAGGTCAGCGTGGCGTTCGCCGCGCTCGGCCTCCTCCTGGCGGGCGCGGCGATCACGCTGTCGCTGCGCTGGAACCGGTCGCCCTGAGGCAGGGCTACCGTCGGCGCGATGAACGCCTCGTCGCCCTACCTCGACGGCATCCGTGTACTCGACTTCACCCAGTACCTGGCCGGCCCGGCGTGCACGCGGCTGCTGGCCGAGCTCGGCGCGGAGATCATCAAGGTGGAGCACCCGCCCTACGGTGACCCGACGCGGCCCACCGAGCCGCGCCTCGACCGACGCTCGGGCTACACGGTGCAGCACAACCGGGGGAAGCGCTCGCTGTGCCTCGACGCCACCACGGCCGAGGGTCGCGCCGTGGTGCTCGATCTGGTGCCCCACGTCGACCTCGTCGTCGAGAACTTCGCGCCCGGGGTCATGGAGCGGCGCGGCCTCGGGTACGACGCCTTGGCGGCCCGCAACGAGCGACTGATCATGGTGTCGGTGTCGGGCTTCGGCCAGACCGGCCCGCTGCGCGAGAAGACCGCCTACGACTTCATCGTGCAGGGCTTGGGCGGAATGATGGCCACGAACGGCGAGCCGGACGGTCCGCCGCTGATGAGCGGCATGGCGCTCGTCGACGCCATCACCGGCGTGCACGCTTTCGCCGCGGTTGGCCATGCGCTGTTCCGCCGAGAGCGCACCGGCCGCGGCATGCACATCGACTGCTCGATGCTCGACTCCGTGTTCCACATGCACGAGCGCGCCCTGTGGCACCACTCGATCGACCCGTCCTACCGACCGGGACCGACGGGCCGGGACTACGAGGGTGCCGCCCCCGCGGGCCGGTTCAAGGGACCCCAGGGCTACCTGACGATCATGTGCCTCGAGAACCAGATCCGCGGCCTCTGGGCCGCCATGGGCCGACCCGAGCTGGCCGACGACCCACGCTTCGTCAACAACCGGGTGCGCATCGCCCACCGCGTCGAGCTGAACGACCTGATCGACACGTGGCTCCAGTCGTTCGCCACCGACGACGACGCCGTCGCTGCGCTCGAGGCGCACCGCGTGCCGTGCGGGCGCGTGCTCAACCCCGTCGACGCTGCGGCGCACCCCCACCTCGTGGAGCGCGGCACCGTGCGCACCGTCCACGACGAGTTCGTCGGCGACGTGACCGTGCCGGGCTTCCCCATCAGGTTCTCCGACGCGCCGCCGCCGCCCGAGCTGCGCGTGCACACCCTGGGCGAGGACAACCGCGGCGTGCTCGCCGGCCTCCTCGCCTACGACGACGAGCGCATCGCCGGGCTGGAGGCGTCCGGCGTACTGGCGGCCAGGGACCGCTGAGCCCGCAGCAGGTGGCGCACGAGGAAGTCACGGGCCAGGCCGGCGGCCAGGTCGAGCGCGCCGGGCTCCGCGAACAGGTGCGTGGCACCGGGGACGACGGCGAGACGGACCTCGCCGTGGAGATGGAACATCGCCTCGCGGTTGAGCGCCAGCACCTGGTCGTCGTGCCCACCGACGATCAGGAGCGTCGGGCAGCGCACCCGGCCGAGCCACTCGTGCGCCAGGTCGGCCCGACCGCCGCGTGACACGACCGCCACGGCGTCGGAACCGCCCTCGGCGACGGCCCAGAACGCCGCAGGCGCCCCGGTCGACGCGCCGACGTAGCCGAGCGGCAGGTCGGCCAGTCCAGGCTCCTCGCGCACCCATCGCGATGCGCCCACGATCCGGGCGCCGAGCAGCGGGATGTCGAACCCCGTCGTGCGATCACGCGCCTCGTCGGCGGCCAGCAGGTCCACGAGAAGCGTCGCCACCCGCGCCTGGTTCAGCACGGCAGCCATGTAGCGGTTCCGGGGGCTGGCGTGGCTGCTCCCGGCGCCGTGGGCGAACACGACCGTCCCGATGGCGCGCTCGGGCACGCGCAGGCAGCCGCGCAACGCCAGCTCGCCGATGCGCACCGTCACGTCGCGGTCGCACACCAGGGTTGGATCGTCGGCGCCCGGGTCGCGCAGGCAGGCCCGCACGAGCGCATCGTCGACGGGCTCGAACTCGTGGTACGCCTGCCCGACCGACTGGAGGTCGGCGGGCGCCATCACCGCCACGTACTCGTCGGCGGCGTCGCCCATCCGGTCGATCCAGCCCGCCGGGGCGACCGGGACGGCGAGCACAACCCGGGCGGCGCCCCGGGCCCGGGCCACGCGGCACGCGGCGCGCGCCGTCGACCCCGTGGCGACGCCGTCATCGACGACGATCACGGTCCGTCCGGTCAGCGCCATGGCGGCGCGCCCGCCCCGGAAGCGGGCCAAGGCGTCGTCGAGCTCCGCCCGCGCCCTCGTCTCGGCGTGGGCCAGCGCGTCGTCGCTCACGCCCGTGAGCCGGCGCACCTCGTCGTCGACGACCAGCACGTCGCCCTCGCCAACAGCGCCCACCGCCAGCTCGGGCTGACCCGGCACGCCCACCTTGCGCACCACGATCACGTCGAGCGGGGCACCGAGCGCCCGCGCCACCTCGGCCGCCACCGGCACCCCACCGCGGGGCAGGCCGACGACCACCACCTCGGGTCCGCGGTGGGCCAGGAGACGGGCCGCCAGCCGGCGGCCGGCGTCGCTGCGGTCGACGAAGTACATGGCGCCCCTCCTTCAAGCCCCTGCATCATCCGCCCGGCGGGCCGACCGACGACAGGGACTGTGGTCCCGATCGCTCAGCGGGACGGGTCGAGTCGGGCGAGGTACGCCACGAACCCGCCCACGGTGGCCAGCTCGGGGTAGTCGCGTTCGGGCACGTCGACCCCCGTGGTCTCCGACAACCGGGTGACGAGGTTCAGGAAGTCAATCGAGTCGAGCTCGAGCTCGTCCTGGAGCAGGGCGTCGTCGTCGATGCCGACCAGGTCGATCTCGGGGGCGATCCCTCGGAGCAGGCGGGTCAGGGCGGCGCGTGCGTCACCGGCGCTCATCGTCATCACGGAACCTCCAGCGTCGACAGGTCGCCGTCCGGCAGGCCCCCGCTGCGCGCCTTCAGGAGCCGGCGCACGATCTTGCCGCTGCTGGTCTTCGGCAGGTGCTGGTCGAAGGCGATCTGGCGGGGCGCGACCGCGGCGCCGAGGCGCGACCGGGCGAAGCCGAGCAGCTCGAGCCGCAGCTCCTCGGTGGCCTCGTGGCCGGGGCGCAGGCACACGAACGCCTTGACGACCTCGCCCGCCACCGGGTCGGGCACCCCGACGACCCCGGCCTCGAGCACGGCGGGGTGCTCCATGAGCACGGTCTCCACCTCGAACGGTCCGATGAGGTGCCCGGCCGACGTGATGACGTCGTCCGCCCGACCCACGAACCGGTACCAGCCCTCGGCGTCCCGGCGGACGACGTCGCCGGTGAGGTACCAGCCGCACTCGAAGGCGGCCCGGGTGCGTTCCTCGTCGTGCAGGTAGCCCTGGAACATCGACGGCCAGCCCGGCCGCAGGGCCAGTTCGCCATCGATGCCGGGCCCGACCTCGGCCACGGACCCGTCCCGCACGGCGGCGCGGCCGTCGGGGCCGCGGGCGAGGACAGTCGCCTCGATCCCCGGGAGCGGGCGGCCCATGGATCCGGGGTGCACGTCCGCGCCGGCCAGGTTGGCGATCATGATCGCCCCGGTCTCGGTCTGCCACCAGGTGTCGTGGATCGGGACGCCGAGCGCCTCCTGCCCCCACCTGACGACCTCGGGACCGAGCGGCTCGCCCACGCTGGCCACGAAGCGAAGGTGCGACAGGTCGTGGCGGCGGGCCGCGTCGGGCCCCGCCCTCATCAACATGCGCAGCGCGGTGGGTGCCGTGTACCAGACGGTCACGCGGTGGTCGGCGAGAACGCCGTACCAGCGGTCGGCGTCGAAGTCGCCCTCGTCGACCACGGTGGTCACGCCTGCGGCGAGCGGTGCCACGACGCCGTACGAGATGCCGGTCACCCACCCGGGATCCGCGGTGCACCAGTAGACGTCGTCGGGGTGGAGGTCCAGCGCGCTACGCCCCGTCTCGAGGTGGGCGACGACGGCGCCGTGCACGTGCACGACACCCTTGGGTGTGCCGGTGGTGCCGCTCGTGAAGTGAAGCAGCGCCGTGTCGTGGGGCGATGTCGACGGGATGGCGAACGTCGGCCGCGCCGAGGCCAGGAGGTCGTCGAACGGCTCGGTGCCCGCCGGCTGTGCACCGTCGCCGACGAGCAGGACGTGGCGCAGCCCCGGCAGTGCGTCGCGGATGGGTGCCACCTTGCGCCGGTAGATCGCCGGCGTCGTCACGAGCACGCGCCCGTCGCCGCCGTCGAGGCGCCGGCGGATCGGCTCGGGTCCGAACGCGGCGAAAAGCGGGCAGAGGACGTTGCGGTGCTTGAGCGTGCCGAGCGCCGTGACGAACAACGCCGGCGTACGACCGAGCAGGGTAAAGACGCGCTCGCCGGGCGCCACGCCGAGCGTGTCGAGCACGTTGGCGAACCGGTTCGTCGACACCGACAGCTCGGCGTAGGTGGCCTCGGTGACCTGGCCGTCGCGGGCGATCCACCGCAGCGCCACACGGTCGGCGCGGGGGCCGGCGACGTGCCGGTCGACCGCCTCGTGGGCGATGTTGAGGCCGCGACCGCCGGGGAGGCCGTCGAGCCGGGCCCGGGCTGCGTCCCACGAGAACGAGGCGCATGCCGCGTCGTAGTCGGTGATGTTGGGCTCGATGCCGCCCGGCCAGCCGTGCTTGGTGATGGTGGCCCAGGTCACGTGGATGCCCCTCCCGTCGTTCGACGGGCCGCGGCCACCATCAGTCGGCGCTCGGCGGCGGCGACCACGCGCCTCGTGCGATCGACGGCGTCGGCGTTCACCGAGATCGAGTCGATGCCGAACCGCACGAGGTGCTCGGCGAAGGTCGGGTCGTTCGACGGGGCCTGCCCGCACAACGACGACGTGATGCCGGCGGTACGGCAGGCGACGATGATGCGCTCGATGGCGTCGAGCACCGCGGCGTCGGACTCGTCGAACAGCTCGGCGCACACCTGCGAGTCGCGATCGACGCCCAGCATCAGCTGCGTGAGGTCGTTCGAACCGATCGACACCCCGTCGATGCCGAGCGCGGCGTACTCCGGGATGCGGTAGACGACCGACGGCACCTCGGCCATGACCCACCGGTGCAGGCCGCGCTGCCGACCGAGCGGGCTGGCGTCGATGGCCTCGAGGCACGCCTCCAGCTCCCAGCGCGTCCGGACGAACGGGATCATCACGGCCAGGTTCGGCGTCTCCTCGCGCACGCGGGCCAGCAGCTCCAGCTCGAGGGCGAACAGGTCGGGCTCGCGCACGTAGCGAAAGGCACCGCGGTAGCCGATCATGGGGTTCTCCTCCACGGGCTCGAATGCCGCGCCGCCCTGGAGGCCGCGGAACTCGTTCGTGCGGAAGTCGATGGTCCGGTACACGACCGGCCGCGGCGCGAAGGCTCGCGTGACGGTGAGCAGCGACGACGCCATGCGCGACACGAACTCGTCGCGGCCGCCCTGGGCGACGAGCTGGCGCGGGTGAACGCCGCCGAGCGCATCGGTGATCATGAACTCGGCCCGAAGCAGCCCGACACCGTCCACGGGTTGCTGCGCCACCGCCTCGGCGTGGGCGGCCATGGCCAGGTTGACGTAGATCCGTGTGGCGAGCACCTCGACGGCGGCTGCGGCGACCGTCGAGGTGGGGCCGACGACCGCAACGGGCGGCGACGTCCGGTCGCCGGCGACCACCAGACCTCGGGCCCCGTCGACGGTGACGATGTCGCCGTCGTGCAACGTGGCGGTGGCGTTGCCGGTGCCGACGACGCACGGAACACCGAGCTCGCGGGCGACGATGGCAGCGTGGCACGTCATGCCGCCACCATCTGTCACGAGCGCGGCGGCGCGCCGGATGGTCGGAACCCAGTCGGGACTGGTCATCGTGGCCACGAGCACGTCGCCGGCGACGAGCCGGGCACCCTCGGCAGGGTCGGCCAGGAGGCGGACCCTGCCGCAGGCACGACCGCTCGACGCCGCCAGACCGCGCAGGATCGGAGCGTCGTCGTCGCCGGCACGCCGGAGCTCGGCCGCACCGCCCACGTCGTCGAGCGTGGTGATCGGCCGCGACTGTACGAGGAACGTCTCGCCTCCCGACAGCACCCACTCCACGTCCTGGGGCACCCCGCCGTAGTGGGCCTCGACCGCCGCGCCCAGTCGAGCCAGGCCCACGGCCTCGTCGTCGGTCAGGACGCGGGCGTCGCGCTCGACGCCCGACAGATCGACCCGACGCACCCCGTCGATGGCGGGCACGATCTTGTGGGACTTCGTCCCCACCCGCACCGAGCGCATCGCCAGGGTCGCCTTGTCGACCACGTACGTGTCGGGCTCGACCTGGCCGCTCACGACCACCTCGCCAAGCCCGAACGCCCCCTCGATCACGACGCACGAGCGGTCGCCCGTCATCGGGTCGGCCGTGAACATCACGCCGGCCCGCTCGGCGTCCACGAGGACCTGCACCACGACAGCGATGGCCGGTTCCGCGTCGAGGTGTCGACCGACGCGGTAGGCGATGACGCGCTGGCCGTACAGCGACATCCAGCAGTCGACCAGCCGCCGGAGCACGTCGTCGGCGCCGCGCACGTTGGCGAACGTCTCGTGCATGCCGGCGAACGAGGTGCCCGCCGAGTCCTCGGCGGTGGCCGACGACCGCAGGGCCACCGGCACGTCGGTGCCCAGGCTCCCGTAGGCCTCCCGCACGGCCCGGGCGATCGACGGGGGCACCCCGGCGGATCGCACCAGCTCCTGCAGCTCACGGGCGGCGCGCTCGAGGGCCGCAGGGTCGTCGACGTGCGCGGAGGCCTCGGCGAACGCGGTGCGCAGCCGGTCCCGCACGCCGGTCTCGTCCATGCTGCGCAGGTAGGCACCGGCCGTCACCACGAAGCCGGGGGGCACCGGTAGTCCGGCGCTCAGCAGCTCGCCGAGGTTCGCCGCCTTCCCGCCCACCTCCGACACGTCGTCGCGCCCGACGTCGGTCAGCCAGCGCACCACGGCGACGCTCGTGCCGGCACTGTCCGGTTCCGGCAGCTCTCCCAGGGCCTGACGCTGCTGGTCCATGGCACCCTCCCGATCACGGCGCACACCGCGCCTGATCCCACTGAGCGCGCGCTCGCACGCCGGGCGACAGGGCCGAAGGGTCAGCCGACCGACCCGCCGTCGTCGGCGGCCACCGGGATGACGAAACGCTGGAGCAGCGCCATCACGTCTCGGGTGTCCACGCCGTCGATCGGCACCCCGTCGACGGTCAGCGGCGCGGCGGTCCCGGGCCGCACGACGCACACGGGGACGCCCGGGTGCACGGAGCGGTGCGCTCGACCGAGCGCAGCCCATCGATCGTCCTCCCCCGACGGCCCGACGACGACCAGGTCGGCGCCCGCCGCCAGCGGGCACGGCCGACCGGCGAGCGCGGGGCACGTTTGGCCCGAGCCGCCGCGCCCCGTGCGCGGGCCGGCGCAGGCCAGCACGTGGACGCGTCCCGCCCGGGACGCCTCCGACGCCTGCAGGTGTCCGGCCGCACCCTCCACCAGGACGCGCGGCAGGTCGTGGTCGTCGGGCCACGTGGCCGCAGCTCCGGTCCCCACGAGGAGCCGGACGACCGACCAGTCGGGGTGCTCCATCACGACGCAGCCGCGGTGGCGCAGCACGGCGAGCATCGGCCCGTTGGCCACGAGGACGTCGGCCTCCAGGTTCGGCACGTGTCGTGAGGCCGCCGCCTCGGCGACGGCGTCGACCAGGTACGGCCCGAGCCAGCCTCGCCAGCCGGCAGCCACCGTCACGGCGAGCTCGCCGTCGCCGTTCGGCAGCGCGGCGTAGCCGGCTTCCGCCACCAGCGCAGGGGGCACGTCGGGCGCCTCGGCGACGGCCACGACCTCGAAGCCGCCGTGCTCGTTGGCGTGCGCCAGGCGCTCGAGGAAGTCGCGGGGCGGCCGGTAGGCGCAGAAGAAGCGCCGGTAGCGGGCGTCGAGGTCGAGCGCGTCGAAGAGCGCGGCCAACGCGTCGACGTCGTCGGCTGCGGCGGCGCGCACGGTGAGCGAGCGACCCCGGCCGAGCTCGATGCGGCGGGGCAGGAAGCCGACGTTCTCCGGACTCGTGGGTGCCACGCGGTCATGGTCCGCCCGGCGGCGTCGGCGCGCCAGGGCCTTCGGGCCGCCCCTCCTACCCGACGAGGTCGGTCACGCCGAGCCGCCGGACCTGGGCGGCGTGACGCGACGCCATCGCCGTGAACATCTCCTCGCCCCGCTCGGTCTTCACCACGAGCTGGGACGCCACGACGGCCATCACGTACCCGCTCACCGCTCCGAGCCGGTAGCTCGTCCACAGGTCGTCGGGGTCGGCGTCGACGCCGCGCTCGGCCAGCCGCGCCCCGTACCGGTCCACCAGGACACGTTCCTCGTCGACCGTCGGGGCCGGCCAGACGCCGGCACCCACGAAGTAGGCGATATCGACCGGGCCGTGACCGAAGCCGATCGTCTGCCAGTCGACGACCGTGACGGGCTCCGGCCCGGCGCCCGTGGCGAACAGGAGGTTGTCCAGCCGGAAGTCGTTGTGCGCGGCGCAGCGAGGCACGGCGTGGGACTCGTGGATCTCGGCCAGGTGCGCGCCGATCCAACGCCCGAGCTCGATGTCGTCGGGACCGAGGCGCCCGGTGAACTCTGGCTCGAACCCCCCGAACAGCTCGGCGTACATGGCCACGCGGGTGGCCAGCAGCTCGGGAGTCGGGCCGGGCAGCCAGCCCAACGCCACCAGCTCGTCGACCCGACCCCACGTGGCGGCATGGAGACCGACGATGGCATCCACGGCGAGCCGGGCCTCGGCCAGGCCGCACCCGGCCAGCTGGTCGCCCTGCACCGCCGGGTGGACGTCGCCCATGATCACGACGAAGTCGGCGGTCGCCCCGTCGTACGCCAGGTAGAGCGGCTCCGGCGTCGGCACGCCGGCGCGGGCCTGCAGGTCGCGGTAGAACCCGATCTCGCGGGCGTAGGCGCCCGAAGCGCCGGCCGAACGGCTCCCAGGGTCGGGCGACGGGAACTTCCCCACCACGGTGTCGGGGAGCCCGTCCGGGTCACGCCAGTGGAGCCGGAAACGAACGCTCTCGCCCATCTGGCCGGTGCCGATCGACGCGGCGTCGATGCCCACCAGCGCGGTGTGCGCGCCCACACCGGCGCGGGCCAGCGCCTCGCCGAGCCAGGCCGCGTCGATCGCTGCGGCCGCGGGTGTCCCGAGGGGAGGCCCGGCCATCAGTTGAGCGCCGGCGCTGGCGTGGCCGGGGCGACGTCGGCACGTCGCCCCGGATAGGCGAACGCGAACAGCAGCGTCAGCGCGACGTGGAGCAGGGCGCCGAGGAGCCAGTTCGTCCGGTGGCGGTCGAGCGCCTGCCCATCGCTCGTCGGACGCCCGACGATGGCCACCGACACCGCGATGCCGAGCGCCACCGCCAGTTGGAACGCCGTGGTGCGACCGGCGCCCGCCATGCCGAAGCGCTTGGGCGGGATGTCGCGCATCGAAGCGCCCACCATGATGGCGAACCCCGTGCTGGCGCTCACCCCCATCATCAGGGTCGACGGCAGGATGGCCGTGAGGTAGTGCGGCGAGAGCGTGACGATGGCCACCGGCCAGAACAGCGCCGCGGCGCCGAACCCCGAGCAGACCGCCGTGAGCAGTCGGTGCCCGACCTTGTCGACCACGCGACCGATGAGCGGCGTGAGCACGGTGGTGAGCGCCGGGCCCGGGGCGATAGCGAAGCCGGCCCGCAGCACCGAGTAGCCCCACAAGTTCTGCAGGAAGTTCGGCAGCTGCACGAGCCAGCCGAAGAACGCCATGGCGAACAGCACGGCGCCGATGTTGGCGACGACGTACGAACGGACCTGGTAGAGGCCGAGGTCGAACAAGGGCGACGGGTGTCGCCTGGCGCGGCACACGAAGGCGGCGGCCAGACCGACCGCCACGAGGATGGCGCCGAATGTGCGCGTGCTCGAGTAGCCCCAGTCGTCGCCCTGCACGATGGCGAGCACCAGTACGCCGACGGCCAGGGAGGCCAACGGGATGCCGAGCACGTCGACGCCCTTCGGGATGCCCTGCGCCGTCGACTCCGAGAACACCCTGGCGCCTACGAGCAGCCCGGCGAACGCCACCGGCACGTTGATGAGGAAGACGGCTCGCCAACCGAGCGAGTCGATGAGCATCGCCCCGAGCGTCGGTCCCACCGCGGCGGCCAGGCCGCCCGAGATGCCCCAGATCCCCACCGCCGCCTGGCGTCGCTCGGGTGGGAAGGCGGTGAGCACCAAGGCCAGGCCGGCCGGGAAGAGCAGGGCGCCGCCCACCGACTGCACCACGCGGCCGCCGATGAGCATCGGCGCCGACACCGACAGCCCAGACACGATCGAGCCGCCACCGAACACGACGAGCCCGGCCAGGAAGCACCGCTTGCGGCCCCGGGTGTCGCTGAGCCACCCGGCGATGAGCAGCAGCGAGGCGACGCCGATGTTGTAGGCGGTGAACACCCAGCTCAGCGTGCCGACCGATGCCTCAGGGAAGGCGGCGGCGATCTTGCGGAAGGCCAGCGAGATGATGGTGATCTCGAGCGACACCATGAACCCGGCGATCGAGGCGACCGCCAGCGTCCACCATGCCCGCCGGTCGACGATCACAGGGACGTCTGCCATGGGTGGGACCGTAGCGGCCCTGCCGGGAGCCCCGATGAGCGCCCGGCCGGCGCGTCGCCCGCGCCTAGTGTCCATGACACGTGTCATGGAAACTGAGGGGGGCACCGTGGGGAGCGCAGAGACCGTCGATGTCGTCGTGCTGGGCACGGGGGCGGCGGGCCTGACCGCCGCCGTGGTCGCCGCCGAGGGGGGCGCGTCGGTGGCCGTGTCCGAGAAGGCCGACAAGGTTGGCGGCACGACCGCCTGGTCGGGCGGCCAGGTGTGGATCCCGAACAACCCGCACATGGCCGCCGTCGGCGTGGCCGACAGCCGCGAGAAGGCGATCACCTACATCATGTCGCTGTCGCGCGACCTGCTCGAGCGCCCGCTGGTGGAGGCGTTCGTCGACGCCGGCCCCGAGATGGTCGAGCTGCTCGAGGCCAAGACCCCCGTGCAGTTCTACGCCGTGGACGGCATGCCCGACTACCACCCCGAGTTCCCCGGCGGCAGCCCCGGCGGTGGCCGCACGATCGAGTGCCCGATCTTCCCCTTCGACGAGCTCGGCGCATAGGCCGATCGCGTCACGCCGTCGCCGTACTTCGCCGACCCGCACATCACCATGAGCGAGACGCCGCTCGGTAAGGCCGTGCCCCAGCCGCCGTCGGCCGAGGAGAAGGCGCGGCGCAAGGTCCGCAACGAGCGGGGGTGCGGTCAGGCCCTCGCCGGCCGGCTGCTCAAGGCGTGCCTCGACCGCGGCATCGAGCCCCGCACGTCGTGCGCCGGACGCTCGCTGATCGTCGAGGGCGCCGCTGTCGTCGGCGTCGTGGTCGACACCCCCGGGGGCACGGTCGAGGTCCGGGCGCGCCGCGGCGTGATCCTGGCGTCGGGCGGCTTCGAGTGGAACGAGCAGCTCCGCCGGGCGTTCCTGCGCGGGCCGCTCACCCACCCGGTGTCGATCGAGACGTCGACGGGCGACGGGCTCGTGATGGCCCAGAAGGTAGGGGCCCAGATCACCAACATGCGCGAGGCGTGGTGGATCCCCGTGGGCGAGGTGCCGAAAGAGTCGAACCCGATGGGGCAGGTGCTCGTAAACGGCCAGCGCACCCTCCCCCACTCGATCATGGTCAACAAGCGCGGCCGCCGCTTCACGAACGAGGCCGCCAACTACAACGCCTTCGGCGCCGCCTTCCACGTCGAGGACGTGGCCCGGTTCGAGTACGCCAATCTGCCGGCGTACCTCGTGTTCGACCAGCAGTACGTGGACACCTACGGCTTCCGCGTGTCGGCCGGCGGCAACGGCTCGGTCGTGCCCGAGTGGATCCCTCGCGGCGAGACACCGGCCGCGCTGGCCGAGGTGCTGGGCATCGACGGCGCCGAGCTGCAGCGGACGATCGACCGGTGGAACGCCCACGTGGCCGACGGCCACGATCCCGACTTCGGCCGCGGCGACAGCGCCTTCGACTGCTGGTGGGGCGACCCGTACCGCAAAGGCCGCAAGGACGCCACCCTCGGCACGCTGACCACGGGGCCCTTCTACGCGTGGCAGATCCATCCTGGCGCGCTGGGCACCAAGGGCGGCCCGCGGGTCGACCCGGACGGCCGCGTGCTCGACCTCGACGGCGACCCGTTGCCCGGCCTGTACGCCGCCGGCAACGTGATGGGCTCGCCGTTCGGCATGACCTACGGCGGGCCCGGGGGCACGCTCGCCCCGGCCATGGTGTTCGGCTTCCTCGCCGCCCGCCACGCGGCGGCGAGGGCCTGACGACGCGCCGGCCGACGTTCGTCCGGCGGCACGCTCCGTGTCGTTGCGCGGGCGCTGCGCCGAGGTGTCGGACGCGCAGCTCGTCCATGAACTCCTCGATGAACCGCGGTCCTTCGTCGCGCATGACTTCCTGGCGAACGAGGAGTTCGGAGGTGCCATCGCGCCAGATATGGCCGTCTGGGAAACCGACGGCGCCCTCGCCGCAGCGTCGGACCTCACGCGCGAGCTCGCGCGCTCCTGGAAGTCCGCGGCCAACGTCCACGCGGGCACGTGTCGACCTCGACAAACGGCGATCGTCGCCCGCCGAAGGGCTAGACGGGTTCCCTGGGCGCCACGAACAGCGCTTCGGCGTCGACGAAGATCCCCTCCGCGCTCCGACCTTGCGCGCGCAGCGTCACTTTGCGATCGACCACGTCGTGGAGCCACGCGGTGATCTCGAGCGGCTCGCCCACCGGGGCGGCGCCGCGCAGGTTCACGGTGAGGCGGGCCGTGTAGGCGCGCCGACCGAGAACACGGTTCACGGCGCCCATCACCTCGTCGACGAGCAGGGCCACCACACCACCGTGGACGCGCCCCGGCGGGCCCTGGAACATCGGGTCGACCGTGGCGCGTGCGGTGACGGCCGCATCGCCGCTGCGATGGAGCTCGAGGCCGATCGACGCCGGGTGCAGCCGCCCGCCGCCGATGGAGAACGGATCGAACTCGAGCCGGTCGCCGACAGCCAGCACCGGGCCGGTCTCGCCGCGTTCGACCGGGGACAACCCGGCGACGTCGTCCACCTTCAGGCGCGGACGGCCGGCCTCGAGCCGGGTGGCCAGCGCACCGGCGACGCGCACCACCTCGGCCAGGTCGGCCTCGTCGCCATGGAAGCCCGACACCGCCCGGTTCAGCCGCCGCAGCGCGTCGGCCGCCTCCTCGAGCGCCGTCCACGCCGTCACACGCTCGACGCTAGTGCGGCGCTGTCGGACCCCGAAATGCGGACGGTTGCTGTCCACGCAGCGTGATCAGATGAGCCGATGGACACCTCCGAGCACCTCCTGCGCCTCGACGCCGAGGCCCGCCGCTTCGCCACCACGCTGACCGACGCGGCCGCATCGGGGCGACTGGCCGAGCGCGTGCCCACGTGTCCGGAGTGGTCGGTGCGGAACCTGGCCGAGCACGTCGGGGGCATCTACCGGTGGGCAACCCGGCTCGTGGCCGACGGGATCGTCGTCGAGACCTGGCGCAGCGAGGTGGCGATCGCCTACCCGGCGAGCGACGACGACGTGGCGCCGTGGTTCGACGCCGGTCTCGACCCGCTGCTCGACGCGCTGGGTACCGCGCCGCCCGATCGGCCGGTGTTCGTGTGGGGCGCCGACCCGCACGCCCGCTTCTGGACGCGTCGGCTGCATCACGAGACGCTCGTCCACGGTGTCGACCTGGCGCTGGCGGTCGGGGCGCCGATCGTCATCGACGTCGACGCCGCGGTGGACGGCATCGACGAGTTCCTCACCAACCTGCCATCCACCGCCCGCTGGGGCGCCCCGCTCGATCGGCTGCGCGGCGAGGGCGAGACGTTGACGCTGCGCGCCACGGACGCACCCAACGCCTGGCGCCTCCGGTTCGAGCCCACAGGCTGCTGGTGGGACCGCAGCGGTGCGGCGAGCGACGCCACGGTGCGCGGCACCGCGGCCGACCTCGACCTGTTCCTCCAGGGCCGCTCGCGACCGGCGATGGCGATCGACGGCGACCGGGCCGTCGTCGAGCGGTTCAGGTCCGCCGTCGACTTCTGAACGTGCCCGCCGAGCCTCAGTAGCCGTCGGGCACGTGGCCGACCGACGTCCACCCGCCGTCGACCACGAGCGTCTGCCCGGTCACGTGGGCGCCGCCGTCGCCGGCCAGGAAGAGCGCCGCCGCGGCCACGTCGTGCACCGCGGCGATGCGACGGTCGGGCGTGACCGCCGCCCAGTCGCGTTCGTACTCGGCCCGTTCCCGCACGGTGCGCTCGGTGAGCGTGGCCCCGGGGGCGATGGCGTTGACGGTGATGCCGTGCGGGCCGAGCTCGAGTGCCAACGAGCGGGCGAGCTGCCGCAGCGCCGCCTTGGTGGCGCCGTAGGCGGCGAGACCCTGCATGGCCACGACACCGGTCACCGACGACAGCAGCAGCAGCCGACCCGGCGTACCGGCAGCGACCATGGCGCGCGCCGCCGCCTGCGCGGTGAAGAACGAGCCGCGCAGGTTCACGGCCATGACCCGATCGAACACCTCGGGCTCGTACTCGAGGAACGGACCGAACTCGGTGATGCCGGCGTTGGCGACGGCCACGTCGAGGCGGCCGTGACGCACGACGACCTGGTCGACCAACGCGCGCACGGCGGCCACGTCGGCCACGTCGGCGGCCGCGGCCGTGGCCGCACCCCCGATGGCGTCGGCCACCGAACGGGCGCGTGCGCCGTCGACATCGTTGACCACGACCGTGTCGCCCGCGGCGGCGAACGCCTCGCACAAGGCGCGGCCGATGCCGACGCCCGCGCCGGTCACCAGGACGACGCGACCATCGCGGCTCACGACTCCCCCAACGCGCGGCGCCCCGCGTCGAGCAGCGCGGCGACGCGGTCGACGTCGTAGGCGCACCCGGCCCACGTGCCGCCGCTGGCCCGCACGAGGGCGGCCCACAGCCGGGTGTCGTCGGGCAGCTCGTCGGCCTCGGCCAGGCCGGGGTGCGGCGGGCGCGACGTCAGCACCGCTGCCGCCTCGTCGGCCGACAGCGAGCGGCCGCCGGCGCCTACGAGGTCGACGCGTCCTGACAGCCGGCCGCGGTCGATCTCGATCGCCACCACGTCACCGTCGCGCAGACGGCCGATGGGGCCGCCGGCCAGCGCCTCGGGCGCCACGTGGCCGATGCACGCCCCGGTCGAGACGCCCGAGAAGCGGCCGTCGGTCACCACCGTGACGCGCTTGCCGAACGGGACCATCTTCAGCGCCGAGGTCACCTGGTAGATCTCCTCCATTCCGGTGCCGGTCGGCCCGATTCCGGCGAGGACGAGCACGTCGCCCGTCCCCACGGGCGGCGACGTGTGACCTTTGATGGCCGCCACGGCGTCGGTCTCGCGCGTGAACAGACGCACCGGCCCGGTGTGCCGGTACACGCCGTCGGCATCCACGACCGTCCGGTCGATGGCCGTGGCCTTCACGAGCGCACCGTCGGGCGCCAGGTTGCCCGACGGGAAGGCGATCGTGCCGGTGAAGCCGGCGGCACGCGCCGCCTCGGGCGCCAGGATCACGAGGTCGGGGTCGACGCCGTGGGCGGCGAGGCGGGCCCGCACCAGCCGGCGACGCTCGCTGGCCTCCCAGCGGTCGAGTTGGTCGTCGAGCGTGAGGCCCGTGACGGTGCGCACCGACGTGTCGAGCACGCCGAGGCGGCGCAGGTGCAGCTGCACCTCGGGCACGCCCCCGGCCATGAAGACCTGCACGGTCGGGTGGTTGCGCGGGCCGTTGGGTAGCGCGTCGACGAGGCGCGGCGTGGCCAGGCTGGCGGCGCGCCAGTCGTCGACGGTGGGCACGCGCAGCCCGGCGGCCGCGGCGATGGCGGGCACGTGGAGCAAGAGGTTGGTGGAGCCCCCGAACGCCGCGTGCACCACGAGGGCGTTGCGCACGGCGGCGTCGGTCAGCACGTCCGCGGTGGTGGTGCCGGCCTCGGCCAGACGCACGAGCGCCAGCGCCGAACGATGGGCGCCGTCGAGCCACACCGGCTCTCCCGACGGCGCCAGCGCGGTGTGCGGCAGGGCCAGGCCGAGTGCCTCGGCCACGACCTGCGCCGTGGCGGCCGTGCCGAGGAACTGGCAGCCACCGCCGGGCGAGCCGCATGCCCGGCAACCGAGCGCAGCGGCGTCGTCGAGCGAGAGCAGCCCGTGGGCGAACCGCACCCCGATGGTCTGCACCGCGCCGGCGTCCTCACCGTGGGGCGGCGGCAGCGTCACCCCGCCGGGGACGACCACGGCCGGCCGATCGCCGAGCCCGGCGAGGGCCTGCATCATGGCGGGCAGACCCTTGTCGCACGTGGCGATGCCGAGCACACCGCGCCGCAACGGCAAGGAGCGGGCCAACCGTCGGAACACGATGGCGGCGTCGTTGCGGTACGGCAGGCTGTCGAACATGCCGGTCGTGCCCTGGGTCCGGCCGTCGCACGGGTCGGTGACGGCGGCGGCGAACGGGATGGCGCCACACGAGCGAAGCGTCTCCGCGGCGCGGGCCACCAGCAGACCGACCTCCCAATGGCCCGTGTGGTAGCCGAGCGCCAGGGGCGAGCCGTCGGGAGCCCGGAGACCGCCCTGGGTCGACAGCACGAGGAACTGGGGGTCGCCCGATCGTTCCGGCGCCCAGCCCATGCCCACGTTCTGGGTGAGCCCGAAGAGGTGGCCGCTCGGGTCGTGGCGCAGCTGGTCCTCGGTGAGCGGCAGGCGGCCCTCGATGTGGCCGCCGACGAGCCGGGTGCGCTCGACCGCCGCCGGGTCGGTGTCGAGGACGTCGTCGAGCGAGGGGATCACGCCGTCGAGTCTCGCACCGGCTCGGGGCCGCCGTCGGGCCGTCGGCGGGCCGGCGTCGCGCCGGCGCCCGGCCGGCGGGCGCTTGACCGGCGCAGGGCCGCTCCCTACGGTGGCCACACCAGGCGCGGCACGAGGGGGCACCGTTCGCATGGACCGACCCGACGTCGACGAGCTGCGTTCCGCCTACCGCGCCGACGGGGTGGTGCACGTGCCCGCCCTGCTCGATGCCGACGACCAGGCGGTGGCGCTCGCCGCCTTCGACTGGAGCCTGGCCAACCCGGGCCCGGCGGCCTCCCGCCCGTTCGAGTCGGTCGACGGCGCGTTCTACCAGGACCTCTGCAACCCGGCCGCGCCGACGCACGACGCGTACCGACGCGTGCTCCACGACACGCCGGTGGCAGCCCTGGTGGCCCGCCTGTTCGGCGACCGGCACGTGTGGTTCATGTACGAGCAGGTGTTCCTCAAGGTGGGCGGCGAGACGCGCCGCACGCCGTGGCACCAGGACCTGTCGTACCTGTCGGTCGACGGCGACGACCTCGCCGTCGTGTGGATCCCGTTCGACGTCGTGCCCCGGGCCGACTCGCTGGAGTTCGTGCGCGGCTCGCACCGGGGCACGCTGTTCAACACCTCGGCGTTCGTGGCCGGCGACGAGACGGCACCGATCCACGCGGGGCTGCCCCGGCTGCCCGACGTGGAGGCCGACCGCGCCGCCTTCGACATCGTGTCGTGGGCGGTGGAGCCGGGCGACGCGCTCGTGTTCCACCCGGCCATGCTCCACGGTGGCGCGCCCACGCACCCGGGCACGCGCCGCCGCACGCTGACGCTGCGGTTCTTCGGGCGCGACGCCGTCTACGCCGTGCGGCCGGGCCTGGGCGTGGCGCCGCGGGTGCCCGGCCTCCACGAGCTCAACCCCGGCGATCCGTTCCGCAACCCCGCGTTCCCCGACCTGGCGACGGCCACCGGTCGGCCGTGAGGAGACACGCATGAGCCACCCTGTCCTGCCGACGGTCGGACCCATCCCCACCGACGACCTCGACGCGGTGCGACGCGACCTGGCCGAGCTCGGCGTCGGCATCGTGCGCGACGCCCTGGCGCCGGGTGCGCTGGCCGACGTGCGAGGCGCGCTCTACCACGCGGCCGAGCAGGACCGGCGCCGTGGTCGCCGCCGCCACTGGGAGGGCGACGCCGCCGGAGACGACACGAACCAGCGCGTGTGGAACCTGCCGAGCCGTGACCCGGCGTTCCTCGATCTCGTCGAGGATCCGCTGGCGCTCACGATGGTGCGCGAGGTGCTCGGCTGGCCCGCGCTGCTGTCGAACATCTCGGCGAACATCACCGGCCCGGGGGGCGGCGAGATGGGGTTGCACGCCGACCAGGGCTACATGCCCGAGCCGTGGGGCCGCATCCAGGGCATCAACATCGCCTGGTGCCTCGACGACTTCACCGAGGCCAACGGCGGGACGCGCATCGTGCCTGGCAGTCACCTGCTGAACCGCACACCGACCGCCGACGAGCAGTACCTGCCCACCGTGGCCGTCGAGGCCCCCGCCGGCTCGATGGTGGTGATGGAGGGCCGGGTGTGGCACCGCACCGGCAACAACGTCACGGCCGACGAGCACCGAGCCGGCGTGTTCGCCTGGTACACGCTGCCCATCTACCTCCCCCAGGAGAACTGGTGGTTGTCGCTCGACCCGAGCGTGCGCCAGTTCGGCTCCGACACCCTGCTCACGCTGTTCGGGTTCAAGGCCGGCGGCTTCGGCCGCATGAACGGCGTCTCGCCCGACTGACCACGGCCGCGGATTTGCCGTTCGGGTGGCGGCGCGAGAAGCCTGACGGGCACCTGGGGAGAGGGGCAGTCATGTACGCCGGAGCGCACGCCATCGAGCACCCCGATCAGCCGTGCATCGTCATGGCCTCGACGGGCGAGGTGATCACCTACGGCGAGTACGACGCCCGCACGAACCGGTTGGCGCACCTGTTGCGTGCGCACGGCCTGCAGCACGGCGACCACTACTCGATCCTCATGGAGAACAACGCGCGCTTCCTCGAGGCGTGCGGCGCGGGCGAGCGGGCCGGGCTGTACTACACGCCGATCAACTCGCACCTCACGGCCGACGAGGTGGCCTACATCCTCGCCAACTCGGAATCGAAGGTGCTCGTCACCTCGGCCGAGCTACGTGACGTCGCCCTGGCCGCCATGGCCCAGGCCCCGAACGTAACGCTCGGCCTGATCGTCGACCCCACGGGCCACGACGGCCCGCTGCAGGATTACGTGGAGGCCACCGCCGCCTTCCCCTCCACCCCCATCGCGGACGAGAAGCTCGGCGGCTCGATGCTCTACTCGTCGGGCACGACCGGCCGTCCGAAGGGCATCCTGCGCGCCATCCCCGACGCCACGCCCGACCAGTCGGCCGCGCTCGGCAGCTTCCTCATCAAGGCGTGGCAGTACCGGCCGGGCATGATCTACCTGTCCCCCGCGCCGCTCTACCACAGCGCGCCTCAGGGGGCGACGGGCAACACCATCCGCGTCGGCGGCACGGTGATCGTGATGGAGCGCTTCGACCCCGAGCAACTGCTGGCGCTCGTCGAGCACCACCGCGTCACCCACATCCAGATGGTGCCGACGATGTTCAGCCGGCTGCTGAAGCTGCCTGACGACGTGAAGCGCCGCTACAACCTGTCGTCGCTCGAGTTCGTCGTGCACGCCGCCGCGCCGTGCCCCGTGCCGGTGAAGGAGCAGATGATCGAGTGGTGGGGGCCGATCATCAACGAGTACTACGCCGCCACCGAAGGCATCGGCTACACCGCCTGCAACTCGGCCGAGTGGCTGGCCCACAAAGGCACCGTCGGCACCGTGAAGCTGGGCGAGCTGCACATCCTCGACGACGAGTTCCACGAGTGCCCCACGGGCGTGCCGGGCACGATCTTCTTCAAGCCGCCGGGCAAGCTGCAGTATTGGAAGGACCCCGACAAGGTGCGCGACGCGTCGACGCCCGATGGCACGATGGCCACCGTCGGCGACGTCGGTTACGTCGACGAGGGCGGCTGGCTGTTCCTCACCGACCGCAAGACGTTCATGATCATCTCGGGCGGCGTGAACATCTACCCGCAGGAGACCGAGAACCTGCTCATCACCCACCCGAAGGTGGCCGACGTCGCCGTGTTCGGCGTGCCCAACGTCGACCTGGGCGAAGAGGTGAAGGCGGTCGTCGAGCCGATGCCCGGCGTCGAGCCCACCCCGGCCCTGGCAGCCGAACTCATCGCCTTCTGCCAGCAGCACCTGTCGAAGCAGAAGTGCCCGCGTTCCATCGACTTCGAGGAGAAGCTGCCGCGCCTGCCGACCGGCAAGCTCTACAAGCGCGTGCTGCGCGACAGGTACTGGGGCGACAAGCAGACGAGGATCGTCTGACATGGCCGGCATGACGAGCGGCGGGCCGGCGCTGGGCGACGACGAGGACGTGGAGCTGGTGCGCGACGCCGTGCGAACGCTGTGCACGCGCTTCGACGACGACTACTGGGCGGCCTGCGAGCGCGACCACCGCTTTCCGTGGGACTTCTACCGGGCCATGGCCGAGGGCGGCTGGATCGGCATCGCCATCCCCGAGGCCTACGGCGGCGGGGGCAAGGGCATCCGCCACGCTGCGGTGGTGCTCGAAGAGGTGGCGGCCTCGGGCGCCTGCATGAACGGCGCGTCGTCGGTGCACCTGTCGATCTTCGGCATGCACCCCGTGGTGGTGCACGGCACCGAGGAGATGAAGCAGCGCTTCCTGCCCCAGGTGGCCGACGGGTCGCTGCACGTCGCCTTCGGCGTGACCGAACCGAACGCCGGTACCGACACCACCAAGATCGAGACCCGCGCCGTGCGCGACGGCGACGAGTACGTGATCAACGGCCGCAAGGTGTGGACAACGAAGGCGCTGGAGGCCGACCGCATCCTGCTGCTGACGCGCACCACGCCGCTGGCCGAGTGCCGCAAGCCGACCGAGGGCATGACGCTGTTCCTCGTCGACCGCCACGCCCCCGGCGTGGAGGCCCGTGCCATCGAGAAGATGGGCCGCAACGCGGTGGCGTCGTGCGAGACGTTCTACGACGACGTGCGAGTGCCGGTGGCCGACCGCGTGGGCGACGAGGGACGCGGCTTCCACTACCTGCTGGCCGGCCTGAACGCCGAGCGCATCCTGGTGGCCGCCGAGGCACTGGGCATGGGCCGGGTGGCGCTGAAGCGGGCCGTGGCCTACGCCAACGATCGCGTCGTGTTCGACCGGCCCATCGGCAAGAACCAGGGCATCGCCTTCCCGCTGGCCGAGGCCCACGCCAAGCTGCGCGCCGCCGAGTTGATGGTGCGCGAGGCGGCGTGGCGCATCGACGCCGGCCTGCCCTGCGGCGAGGAGGCCAACCTGGCCAAGTACCTCGCCGCCGAGGCCGGCTTCTTCGCCGCCGACCGCGCCGTGCAGACCCACGGCGGCTACGGCTACGCCACCGAGTACCACGTCGAGCGCTACTTCCGCGAGTCCCGCCTCCCGCGCATCGCTCCGATCAGCCAGGAGCTGATCCTGGCCTACGTGGCCGAGCACGTGCTCGGCCTGCCCCGCTCACACTAGAGGCGCACGATCTGCTCCGTACGGGCCAGCAACGCCCGCAGCACGACGGGCGGCGCCCCGCCCACGCCGACGACGTCGAGCGACAGGACCGACGAGCCGGCCCCCAGACGCACGTCCACCGGTCGGCCGGGGTGCTGCCGCTGCACCCCACCACCAGTGTTGCAACCCCGAGCGCGGCCACGACCGTCCTCACCGCCGGCCAGTGAACTGGCCGAGGCCCGTCGACCCATTGCACGGTCGTCGGCAGCGGGACCAACACGACGCCCACCGGCCGCCGCCGCAGCTTTGGACACGTCGGGCGATCAGATCGCCTGATCCGACCGAGATGCGACGGGGAGGCGACACGGGAACGGCGGGGGCGGGAGCGGGGGCGGGAGCGGGAGCGGGGGCGGGCCAGCGGGTGGCGGTCAGCGGATGGCGACGGCGTTGCCCGGCGAGCCGAGGCCGCCGGGCACGTGGATCGGGTTGGCCACGAACAGGAACGTGTAGCGGCGGTCGGCGGCGCACGCCGGAGCCAGGTGCTCGTAGTCGAACATCTCCCCCAGCGCCGTGCCGAGCGCGGGCAGGAGCCGGCGGTGCAGCGAGCCCACGGCGGGGTCGCCGGGTTGCACCTCCACCGCCGGGTTGTCGCACAGCAGCGCGGCCGGGTGGTGGTTCCACAGGAAGCGGGCCATCGCCTCGTCGGCGCGCAGGCCCACGAACACCGGCGCATCGGCGTAGGCGGTTCGGGCGGCGCCCTCGAGCGGCAGGTACGCCGCCGGCCAGCCGAAGCGCACGCACCAGATGTCGCCCGGCTGGGGCACCACGTCTTCGGCGTCGAGCACGTCGGCCAGTTCGTCGGCGGTGACGGCGCGCGGACGCAGCGGGTCGTACGACGGATCCTCGGCCGCCAGGTGGGCGGCGACGTCGAGCAGGATGCCGCGCCCGGCGATGCCGTGGCGGGCCCAGTGGTCGATGCCGAGACCGTTCGGGCCGTCGGTCGGGTCCTGCTGGCGCCCGCCCCAGTAGCCGTGCTCGCGGCAGCGCACATGGTTGAGCGCGTCCCACTGCGTCGAGCCCTGCGGGTGGAACGCGTCGAGGTGGTCGTCCATCTCGTGCCGGTTCAGCTTGCGCACGCGATGCTCGTAGGGCCGGCGGCCGTACAGCGGCGGGTTCGGTTCGTCGAGCGGTAGGTCGAGGGGGAACAGATCGCCGGTCCTCACGCCGGCGGCGGCGCGAGCCACGCGCTCGGGCGTGACCAGGTTGATGGAGCCGAGCACGTCGTCGCGGCCCCACACGTCCCAGGCGTGGCGCACGTCGAGCCCGGGCAGCTGCGGCAGGTCGTCGTAGTCGGGCAACGCGGTCACGTCGGTCACGGTCGTCCTCCCCGGGCGGCTCGGCGCTGCGCGGCGAACGAGTGCACGGGCCACATGTCCTGGTCCTCGCCCCACGCCACGGCACCATCAACGTCCCAGCGCAGCAGGCTGTTGATGTCGATGAACGTGTGGCGGTTGATGATCATGCGGCTCACCGGCGTGCCGACGGCCCGCAGCGCGCGGCCCTCGTTGTCGGTTGCATCGAGCTCGATGCGTTCGATCCAGCCGTGCTCGGCGCTGCGCACGACACGCCGCTCGCCCCCGGCGAGACCCACCGTGCGGCCGTCGCGCCGCAGGAAGCCGTAGGCCACGGCGTCGTCGTCGCCCCGGGTATTGGTGACGGCCAGGAACGCGTGGCCGTCGTCGACGGCGCCCGTCACGTAGGCGGCCTGGCGGGGACGGTGCTCGGGGCGTGGTCCCCACGTTCGGTCGCGCATGGCCAGGCAGTCGATGTCGACGCGCTCGCCGTGCACGACCACATGGCCGCGCACCCGACCGAACTGGTCGAAGTGGTGGGCCGACCCGAACGTGGAACCCACCGCGGCCAGTGGCTCGGGCGCCATCACGCCCTCGAAGCGGAGGGGCAGCTCGAGCCGGCCCACGTCCTGGTAGCCGAGCTCGTAGGTGATCGTAGGCTCCACCACGGCGAAAGACACCCCCCGGGGCAACGTGCCGTGCCGCAGGTCGAGGTCGGCCGGCAGCTGCAGCGCCGAGTAGTTGGCGCTGTACAGCACGTCCCACGGCAGGTGCGCCGTGTCGTCCCACAGCCAGACACCACCGGCCACCGTGCCGATGTTCGGCCGCACCATCGTGTACAGCCAGCCGCCCAGCTTGCGTTCGGCGTGGTGGAACGAGAACCACGACGTCTCGGTCTCCCACCATCGGTCGCTCAGCACCGCGGTGTGCAGCGCGTCGTCGGCGGGTTCGAACTGGGGCACCGTCAGTACCCCAGGGCCTTGGCGGCCTGGTCGAGCACCACCGGGATCGACCACGCGGTGCGGGCCAGGCGCAGGTCGGTGTTGCGTCCCTCGGCGTAGAGCCCGCTGGCGCTCATCCAGAACGCGGCCGACCGCATGGCGTAGAGCACCTGGTAGTAGCCGCACACATCGACGTCGATGGTGAAGCCGGTGCCGGCTTCGTAGTCGCGGACGAAGGCGTCGCGCTCGACCAGGTTCGACAGCAGGTCGGTGCCCTCGCGGTTCAGCTCGCTCAGCACGTAGGCGACGTCGTACATGGGGTCGCCGATCACCTGCGTCTCCCAGTCGAGCACGGCCGACACCCGATCGTCGTGCACCAGCACGTTGCCGGTACGGTACGCGCCGTGCACGAGCGTGTGCCGCTCGGTCGCCGGCGCGTTGGCCTCGAGCCAGCCCAGCACGTCGGTGAGCACCGGGTCGGGCTCTACGCCCGTCGCCGAGATGAGCGTGCGCCAGGTGGCGATCTCGCGGCGGGCGAAGTCGTCGCCGGGCCCCGGCACGCCCAGGAAGTCGAGGCCGACGGCGCGCCAGTCGAGCGTGTGGATGGCCACCAGCGCGTCGGTGAAGCTGCGGGGCAGCACGCCGCGCGCCGCGGCCTCGGTGTAGAACCGGCGACCCTCGCGGCCCCACGGGCTGGGGCACACACCGGGCACCTTGGCCATCACCAGGAACGGACCGTCGAGCACGCTCGCATCCTCCTCGTAGAGGTAGGGGTGCGGCGACGGCACGTCGGTGCCATCGAGGCAGAGGAGCACCTCGTACTGGGTGCGCAGGCTCGACAGGTCGCGCAGGAGCGCGTTCCCGGGGTCGCGCCGCAAGCACAGCCCCAACCGCTGCGGCCCGTCGGCGTCGGTGAACGCGGCGTCGAAGAGCCAGGTCTCGTGCGACCAGCCGACGGCGATGCGCTCGACGTCATGCAGCGCCAGGTCGGGGGCACGGAAGTGTGCGGCCAGGTACCCGCGGATGACCTCGACCGAGGGCTCGGCGCTCACGACGCGTACGCCAGGGCACGGTCGAGACGGGCCCGCAATGCGACCCGCACCCGACCGAGGAGGCCATCGAAGACCCCGGCACCGAGAGTGGCCCGCTCCGCGTAGAGCGCGGCGACCAACGCGTTCCACGCCGCGTCGCTCCCGTCGTCGGCCAGGGCCGTCGCTGCTGTCGCCACGGCCGACCCGGGGGGCGCCAGTGCCAACACGTCGACCACGAGCGCCGCACGCTCGGTTGCGGCGGCCGCGGCGTCGGCCGGGGCGTGCGCCAGTTCGCCGGCCAGCTTCTCGAGGATCACCGCGGCCATGAACGCCTGGGTGCGCGCGAACGGGTCGCCCACCGCCGGACCGATGCGCTCACGGAGCGCGCCGGCCAGGGATCTCAGCAGCTCGTCGGCCCCCAACGCCACGCCTTCGACCGTACCACCGGGGCCTCGACGCGCCGCCAAGGACGTTCGACCCTGACAGCCACGGGACCGATCGGCGACAATCGTGCGCGACCGTGAGGACGTACGGCGAGGGGGACGCGGACAGATGAGCGACGCGCAGCACGACTTCATCGTCGTCGGGGCCGGGGTGTGCGGGATCTACCAGCTGTACCGGCTGCTCGAGCTGGGCGCCGACGTGCTCGTCATCGACGCCCTCGACGACGTGGGCGGCACCTGGTACCAGAACCGCTATCCCGGCTGCCGGTTCGACTCCGAGAGCTACAGCTACGGCTACTCGTTCTCGCCGGAGCTGCTGCAGGAGTGGAACTGGAGCGAGCGCTTCGCGGCCCAGCCCGAGACGCTGCGCTACCTGAACCATGTGGTCGAGAAGTTCGACCTACGCAAGCACATGCGCTTCGACGCCCGCGTGCGCGCCGCCACGTTCGACGAGACGACGAGCACCTGGCGCGTCGACCTGGAGGGCGGCGACACCCTCACGTGCCGCTTCCTGATCACGGCGCTCGGCCTGCTGTCGGCGCCCACCATGCCGCGCTTCGAGGGCATGGACTCGTTCGAGGGTCCGTCGTTCCACACGTTCGACTGGCCGCACGAGCCCCTCGACCTACGCGGCAAGCGTGTCGGGATCATCGGCACCGGTGCCACCGGTGTGCAGGTCATCGCGGCGATCGCCGACATCGTCGGCGAGCTGCACGTGTTCCAGCGGCGGCCCAACTGGTGCGCGCCCCTGCACAACTCGCCGATCACCCCCGAGGAGATGGCGCACATCAAGGCCTCGTACGACGACATCTTCGAGCGGTGCGCGGCCACGCCCGGGGCGTTCATCCACGGGCCCGACCGGCGAAAGGTCGCCGAGGTGTCGCGCGAGGAGCGGCTGGCGCTCTGGGAACAGCTCTACGCCTCGCCGGGCTTCGGCATCTGGCTGGGCAACTTCCGCGACGTGCTCATGGACGACGACGCCAACGCCGAGTTCTCGGCGTTCGTGGCCGACAAGATCCGCCAGCGCGTCCACGACCCCGTGGTGGCCGAGAAGCTGATCCCGAAGGACCACGGCTTCGGCGTGCAGCGAGTCCCCATGGAGACGCGGTACTACGAGGCGTACAACCGCGACAACGTGCACCTGGTCGACCTGTCGGAGACTCCGATCGAGCGGATCACGCCAGCGGGCGTGCGGACCACCGAGCGCGAGTACGACCTCGACGTGCTCGTCTACGCCACGGGCTTCGACGCCATCACCGGCTCGTTCGACCGCATCGACATCACGGGCATCGGCGGGGTGAAGCTGCGCGACAGGTGGAAAGACGACCCGGCGACGTACCTGGGCGTGCAGGTGGCCGGCTTCCCGAACCTCGTGATGCTGGCCGGGCCGCAGGGCGCGTCGAACTCCACGAACTTCCCCCGCGCCATCGAGTCGGGCGTCGACTGGGCCACGCAGCTGTACCGGTACGTGATCGAGCACGGCTACACGCGGGTCGAGGTGACCCGCGAGGCCGAGGCGGAGTGGTGCGCCCACGTGCACGAGCTGTACCAGGGCCTGTTGCTGCGCAAGGCCCGCTCGTGGTTCACCGGCTACAACTCGAACGTCGAGGGCCACGACGGTCCGCGCAACCTGATCTACAACGGGGGCGCGCCGCGCTACCGCAAGAAGCTGGCCGAGGTGGCGGCTGAGGGCTACCCGGGCTTCGTGTTCACGTGACGCCGACCGGCCGGAACGAAGGCCGGCACCGCCACGTTCAGCCGTCCCGCGTCGAGCGTCCGGTGAGCGACATGCCGATCTGCGTGGCGACCCCGAGCCAGTCGATGGTCCGCAGCACCTGCCCGTCGTCGACGCGCACCAACGTGAC
>JANPGL010000564.1:0-13010 GCA_031423915.1 Actinomycetes bacterium
CGAGCTCGCTGCGGTAGCGGGTCACGATGAGCAGCGCGTAGTCGATGCCGACCCCGAGCCCGATCATGGTGGCGACCGAGCTGGCCCACTCGGGCACGGCGATCAGGTTGGCCAGCAGCATCCCGCCGGCCAGGCCGACACCCACCCCGAACAGCGCCGTGGCGAGCGGCAGTCCCATGGCGACGAGCGACCCGAACGCGATCAGCAGGACGACGGCCGCCACCAGCAGCCCGGGGCCTTCCGCGCCGATGCTGCCCGACTGGGCATTGTCGATCGCCTGCCCGGCGAGCTCGATCTGCATTCCGCCCTCGCGAGCGTCGGCCGCCAGGTCGATCATCTCGGCCGCCACCTCGGTCGGGAAGCTGGCGCTCGTGCTGTCGAGCTGCACCGTGGCGTAGCCCGTGGCCCCGTCCGCCGACACCTGGCCCCCACCGCCCGCGTCCCACGGGGCGACCACACCGACGACATGGGGGAGCGCGCGCAACCGGTCGACGAGGGGTTCGGCGACGGCGCGCACGCCGGGCGACAGCACACCCGACGCATCGTGGACGACGACGGTGACCGTGTCGCCCGCCTGGGTCGGGAACCGCTCGTCGAGGAGATCGATCGCCGCCTTCGAGTCGGTGCCGGGTGACAGGAAGTCCTGCTCGTGCTCGCCCCCCAACGACATGGCGAGCACGTTGACGAGGACGAGGAGGCCGATCCACCCGGCGACCACGAGACGTCGATGACGGAAGGACCAGGAGGTGAGGCGCTCGAGCACGACTGCCTGCTTTCGGGTGTCGGAGCGGGCCGTGGTGCCCGCCGACCCGCACCATCGGGCACGGCGCTGACGGCCCGATGACCCTCCGCGCTCCGGTGTCCGTGCCGCTGTCAGCGCGGCGTCAGCGCCCACCGCCAGGCTGCGGTCATGAGCAGCGACGACGTGGACGAGGCGATCCGGCGGGCGATCGGCGGTGACGCCGGGGCCCGGGCCTGGCTCACCGCGCGCGCCGACACGGACGGGCACCCCCTGGCACAGGTCATGGCGTGCCTGCTCGGCGGCGACGCCGCCGGCCTCGTCGCGGCGCGAGACCGGGCGGCATCGCGCCGAGACCGGCAGGTCGTAGAGATCGCGCTGGCCCACCTGTCGGGCGACCGCGACCGGGTCGACGCGCTGGCGCGCGACCATCTGGTGGACCACCCCGACAGCCTGATCGTGGCGTGGATCGCCGCCGGGGCGGCGCATCCCGATGCCCGCCCCGGGTGCCACTGAGCGGGCCGTACACTCGACCGATGCTGGAGATCTCGGTCCTCGGCCCCGTCGAGGTGCGCCGCGACGGCCGGGCCCTGGCCATCCCCGGCGGCAGGACGACCGAGCTGCTCGTGCGCCTCGCCCTCGATGCCGGCACGAGCGTGCGTGCCGACCGGCTCGTGGACGAGCTCTGGGGCGACGCGTCGGTGTCGACCCGACGCAACACGCTGCAGTCGAAGGTGGCCCGGCTCCGCAAGGCGCTCGGCGAGCCGGCCGCACTCGTCGGGACCGACGACGGGTACACCCTGGCCGTCGACCGCGCCGCCGTCGACGCCCTGGCCGTGCTCGACGAGGCGGTCGCGGCGGCGGTGCTGCTGTCAGCGGGCGAGATCGACCGCGCGGTCGCCACGAGCGCCGCCGCGCTGGCGCGCTTCCGGGGTGAGCATCTGGCGTCGGCCGGCGGCGGCGACTGGGTCGAGCCGCACCGCGCCGCGCTCGACGCCGCTCACGCGTCGCTGCTCGAGATCTCGTTCGAGGCGCGCCTGCGAAAGGGTGACCCCCGCGACGTCGTCGGCGGCCTCGAGACGGCGGTCGCCGCCCATCCCTTCCACGAGCGGCTGTGGTGCCTCCTGGTCACCGCACTGTACCGATCCGGTCGGCAGGCCGACGCGCTCGCCGCCTACCAGCGGGCTCGGGCCCGCCTCGTCGACGAGCTGGGCCTGGAACCCGGGTCCGAGCTGCGGGACCTGGAGCGTCAGATCCTGCTCCAGGACCCGGAGCTGGCGCCGATGCCGGCGGGAGCGCCGTCGACGAACCCGCTCGTCGCCCCGACCGTGCACGGCAACCTGCCGGCGCTCGCCACTCGCCTCGTCGGTCGAGACGCCGAACGCGCCGCCGTGGTCGAGCTCCTGACGCATCGGCCGCTCGTCACGATCGTCGGTCCGGGTGGGATCGGGAAGACGGCGCTCGCCCTCGCGGTCGGCCGCGCCCTCGACGCACCCGGCGGTGTGTGGCTCGTGCGGCTCGAGGCGAGCAGCAACGAGCGCGAGGTGATCGACGCGGTGATAGCCGCGCTCGGGGTGGCGGGCGACGAGCGGGCGCTGCAGGGGCGGCTGCGGGCCCGACCGACGGTCGTGATCCTCGACAACGGCGAGCACGTGCTCGACGCCGTGGCCGACCTGACCGTCCGCCTGCTGGACGCCGCACCCAGCTCGCGGCTGCTGTGCACGAGCCAGGCGCCCCTCGGCCTCGACGGCGAGGCGCTGTTCGAACTGGCGCCGCTGGCCCTCGCCGACGCGGTGGCGCTGTTCGACGAGCGGGCCCGGGCCCATCGCCGCGGGCGTGAGCACGCAGCCGACGACGGTGCGGTCCACGACCTGTGCCGGGCCCTCGACGGCCTGCCCCTGGCCATCGAGCTGGCGGCGGCGCGGACGCGGACGCTGTCGGTGTCCGACATCGCCCGCCGCCTCGACGACCGCTTCCACCTGCTGGTCGACCCGTCCAGCCGCAAGCCGGCCCGGCAACGAGCGTTGGGTGCCGCCATCGCCTGGAGCTACGAGCTCCTCTTCGCCGACGACCAGCGCGGGTTGTGGGCGTTGGCCACCTTCACCGGAGGGGCCCCGCTCGCCGCAGTGGAGCACGTGCTCCGGTCGCTCGACGTGCCGCCCGATGCCACGCTCGACGTCCTCGATCGGCTCGTGACGCGTTCGCTCGTGATCGTCGACGACACGACCCCGCCGCGGTACCGGCTGCTCGAGAGCATCCGCGCCTACGCACTCGAGGCGATGGACCGGGCCGGCCTCGCCCCGCTCGCGCTCCGGGCGCGGACCCGGTGGTTCGCCGACGCGGCCGCCAGGTCGACGAGCGGCGTGCGCAGCCGCGACCAGGCGACGCACCTGCAGCTGGCCCGGGACGAGCGCGCCAACATCGACGCCGTGCTCGCCTGGTGCGCCACGCACGACCCGGCAACCGGCCTCGCCGTCGCCATCGGGTTCGGCTGGGCGTGGGTGGTGATCGGCGACAGCCAGGGCGCACGACGTGTGCTCGCCGCGCTCGAGGCTGCCGGCGGCGCCGCGACGGACCGCGACCGCAACGCGGCGCTGCTCCTGGCGTCGTGGCTCGAGGCGTCGATCGGCGATCTCGACCCGGCTCGGCGTCACCTGGCGTGGGCCGCGGCCCTGGCGGAGGCCGTCGACGACCCGGCGCAGCGCGCCCGCTGCTGGTACCACCTGGCCTACGTCGTCTCCCATCAGGGCGACTTCCGCTACGCGCTCGAGCTCACCGATCGCAGCCGTGCCGTCTACGCCGCCATCGACCTGCCGTGGGACCGCGCCGCCAACGCCCTGTTCGCGCTGCGGGCCGCCGTGTCGGCCGGCGACGAGGCTCGCAGCATCGACTGCGCCGCTCACGCCGAAGAGGCGCTCGCCGCCGTGGACGACCCGTGGCTCCACGTCCGGCACGAGGCGATGCGGGGCGAGCTCGCCCGTCTGCAGCACCGGTTCGGTGACGCGGTCGAGCACCTCGCCCGGGCTGCCGACACCTCGGCGCGTGTCGGCTACCGGCAGTCGGAGGCGTACCAGGTCGCCTCGCTCGGGCGGGCGCTGTGCCAGCTCGGCGACTACGACCGTGGGAGCACGACGCTGGCGTCGGCGATCGACAAGGCCGAGGCCATCGGCGATCCGCGGATGGCGGCGCTCGCCCGGGTCCACCTCGGTCGGGTGCGGCGGGCCCTCGGCGACCTCACCGGTGCGCGCGCCGCGCTGGAGGCCGCCGCCGCGTGGCACGTAGAGGCGGGAGGCGGCGAGCAGGCACTGCTCGGCGAGTGCCTGCTCGCCGCGCTCGACGCCTCCGACGGGGTCGCCGGTGCGGGCGACCGGTTGACGGCGCTGCTCGACGAGTCCCGGGCCACGGGCGCCCATCCCCACGTCGAGGTGTTCGCGCTCGATGCGCTCGCCCAGCTGGCCGAGGCGAGCGGCGACGGCGACCGACGCCAGGAGCTGTCCGACGAGGCCGATCGTCGCATGGAGGCCGCCGCTCACTTCATCAGCGAGCGAGACCGTACGGACGCTCACCGCCACCTCGACCGATGATCCGTCGAAGGTCTCACGAGTTCCTCAAGTCGACGGAGAACGCGCCGATATCAGCGTCAGGAGGTGAACGGCATGCGACCGCGCCTACTTGGCGAACGACTCATAGCGACCGGTCTCATCACCGCCGCCGACCTCGAACGTGCCCTCGCGTACCAGAGCCGGCACGACGTACCGATCGGCGCTGCGCTCGTGGACCTCGGCATCTGCGACATGACGTCGGTGCTCGCCGCCCTCGTCGCCCAGCGCGACGAGGGACGCTCGGCTCCCACCCCGTAGCCGCCTCTCCCGTCAGGGCCGCGGCGGCAGGTCGAACCGGAGCGTCACCAGCGACCCGTTCGGCGCGTCGATGATCAACTCGGGTCGGGTGTCGACGGGCTCGCCCGGCTCGCCCGGCTCGCCTTCCGTGACCTCGGCCTGCACCGTGAGGCGGGTCCGGCGGCGATCGGGGGTGGCACGAGGCATGCCCAAGTATGCCCCGGGTTCCAGCGACCGCACCGTCGGGGTTGGCCGCGGCCGCCGTCGGGTAGCTCCCGTACGGGTACGAACCCCAATGGCCGGAGGCCTCTCATGTCCACCCCCACGGTTGCCGATTCACTCCGCCTCGCCCACGGTGTGGACCCCAGTGAGTTCGATCACGTCGTCGCCGTCATGGCCCGCCTCGACAGCCGCCTCCGGTCGTTCCCGGCGGGCACCGTCGAGCTCGAACTCAGCGTCAAGGAGCGGGACACGCCCAGCCAGCGGACCACGCTGGAGGCGTGGATCGCCGGCCAGACCCGCCTCGTAGCCACCTCGAACCGGCCCGGTTTCGATGCCGCCCTCCAGGAGGTGCGCGACGATCTCGACCGCCAGATCACCGACACCAGGGAGCGCGCGGAAGCCCAGAACAGCAACGGTCGACCCGATACCTGGTGACCCTCGCGACCGGGCCCGGCGACGGGTGATCCGCTCCCGTCCAGCTCGGCGGCGAAGCGCGACTTGACCTCGGGCTCGGCGCCGAACGCGCGCGGAAGCTGATTCACCGCCACGTCGCGACCAAGGTGACGGTGGGTGGCGGCGAACACCACGCCCGTCGCGCCGCGGCCCAGCTCGGCGCCCAGCTCGTAGCCGGGGAGGAGCCGTTCGATGGCGGCCCGGTCCTGGTTCACGAGAGCGGCCGGTCACAAGCGGTCCTGAGCGAGCCCGACCGCTACCGTGTCGCTCGATGGAGGACCAGGACCACCTACCGCCGTGCTGATCCTCGTCCCCCCGTCCGAGACGAAGAACGCGCCGCCGCGCCGGGGCAGCCCGGTCGACCTGGACCGGCTGAGCTTCCCTGCGCTCACCGGCCTGCGGACGAGCGTGCTCGACGCCCTGGTCGCCGCGAGCGCCCGGCCCGATGCGCTCACCCGTCTCGGGGTCGGCCCCTCGCTCGCCGCGGAGGTGGCGCGCAACACGCGTCTGCGTGACCTGCCCGCGCGGCCCGCGCTCGAGGTGTACCAGGGCGTGCTCTACGACGCGCTCGACGCGGCCGCGTTGTCGCCGGCGGCCAAGCGACGCGCCGCCACGCGGCTCGTCATCGTCTCGTCGCTGTGGGGCGCGGTGCGCCCGACGGACCGGATCCCCGCCTACCGGCTGAACATCTGCGCCGACCTCGCCGGCCTCGGCGCCCTCGAGCCCGCGTGGCGCACGGTCCTCGGCGACGTGCTGGCCGAGGCCGCCGGGTCCCGCGGCGTCGTGGTCGACTGCCGCTCGTCGAGCTACCTGGCCATGGGCCGGCCGACGGGCCTGGGCGACCGCACCGTCGAGGTGCGGGTGCTGCGCGACGACGCCGGCGCGCGCACCGTCGTCAGCCACATGGCCAAGCACACGCGCGGCCTGGTGGCCCGGCACCTGCTCGAGACCGGGGCCGACCCGCGCACACCCGGACAGCTGGCGGAGGCGCTCGCCGACCGCTGGAACGTCGACCTCCACCGGCCGCCGAAGACCGGCAAGCCGTGGACCGTCGACGTCGTCGTCCCCGCCTGACGCACCGAGGGCCGACGCGAGCCGGGTACCTTGACGTCGTCTCGTCGACAGGAGTGGACCATGGCGCTGGAACCCGGCCCGATGCGTGTGATCAAGCAGGCGTTCTCGACGAAGGCCGAAGCGCTGGCCGACCTCAGCAGCCTCGACCTGTGGCCCACCACCTACGTGTCCGAGCGAGGGGCGGAGCTCCCCCTCCACTGGCACGACGTCGACAACTGCGGCTACGTCCTGGAAGGTTCGAGCTACGTGCTCGACGCCGATGGCACGCGCCTCGACCTGGGACCGGGCGACAAGCTCGTCATCCCGGCCGGAGCGCTGCACGCCGAGGGCACGGTGACGGAGAAGATGGTCTACATCGTCGGCATCTCGCGACCACAGAACCTGCTCGACGCACTGCTGCCGTTGCGCAGCCCCGAGACGAGCCCGCTCCGGGATGCGTCGAAGGACGCGTCGGCATCGTGAAGGTCGGCTACCTGCTGCCGACCCGGGAGTCGGTCATGGCCGGCGACCCGGGTACCGCCCGCCTGCTCCACCTGGCCGAGCGAGCCGAGAGCCTCGACTACCACGCCGTGTGGATCGGCGATTCGCTGCTCGCCCGCCCACGCCACGAACCGCTCACCCTGTTGGCGGCCGTGGCCGGCCGCACGCGGCACGTCCAGCTCGGCACCGCCGTGCTCCTGCCCGCCTTGCGCAACCCCGTCGTGCTCGCCCAGATCGTGGCCACGCTCGACCGCATCGCCGAAGGCCGGCTCGTGCTCGGCGTCGGCGTCGCCGCCGACTCGCCGGCCATCCGTGCCGAGTTCGCCGCCGCTGGTGTGCCGTTCGAGCAGCGCGTCGGTCGTTTCGTGCACGGTCTCGACCTGTGCCGCCGTCTGTGGACCGGCGAGCCGGTCGACTGGGACGGGCCCTATTGGACGGTGCACGGTGAGACGCTGCTGCCCACGCCGCACCGCCCGGGCGGGCCACCGTTGTGGGTCGGGGGGTCGGTCGAAGCGACGCTGCGTCGGACGGGACGCCGCTACGACGGCTGGTTCCCGGTCGGTGGCGGGGTCGAGGGCTTCGTGGACGGCCTGGCCACGGTGCGGGCGGCCGCCGCCGAGGCGGGCCGCAACCCGGCGGCGCTCACGGGCGCCGTCTACGTGACGCTGGCGATCGACGACGACGCGGCGCGCGCCGAGGAGCAACTCGAGCGGTTCCTGACCGAGTACTACGCGCCGGCGCCCGCCGCGGTGATGCGCCGGTTCCAGAACTGCTACGCCGGCCCGCTCGACGGCGTGGCCGAGTACCTCGCCGGCTTCGCCGCCGTCGGGGCCGACCACGTGTGCCTGCGCCTGTGCGGCGACCACGAGCGGAACCTCGAAGCTCTCGCCGGCATCGGCGCGACGATCAGCTGACTCGTCGACCGTCAGTCGGCGGCGCGGGAGAAGCGGCGGAAGGCCAGCACGGCGAACACGAGCGTGATCCCGGCCGCCCACAGCAGCGCCTGCCACACACTGTCGCCCGGGTCGCGGCCGTTGTAGAGCGCGCGGGCCGCGTTGGTGGCGATGGTGAACGGGTTGGCGTCGGCCACCCGCCGCAACCACGGCGTGAGGCTCTCGGTCGACACGAACGCCGACGACACGAACGTCAGGGGGAACATCCACATGAACCCCGCCGAGTTCGCGGCCTCCACCGAGCCGACCGACAACCCGATGAACGCCTGGATCCAGCTGAACGAGTAGCTGAACGCCAGCAGCAGCAGGGTGGCCAGCACCCCGCGCAGCAACCCGCCCTCGAAGCGGAAGCCGATGGCGAAGCTCACCACCAGCATCACCAAGAACGTGAGCACGTTTCGCATCAGGTCGCTGATCGTGCGGCCGACGAGCACCGCCGGCTGTGAGATGGGCAGCGAGCGCAACCGGTCGATGAAGCCCTTCTGCAGGTCGTCGGCCAAGCCGATGCCCGTGAAGCTGGAGCCGAACACCACGGTCTGGGCGAAGATGCCCGGCATCAGGTACTGGTTGTACGAGATCCCCGGGATGCGGATGGAGCCGCCGAACACGTACCGGAACAGCAGCACGAACATGATGGGCTGCATGGTCGAGAAGATCAGCAGCTCGGGGTTGCGCGGGATGGCGCGCAGGTGCCGCACCGCCTCGTTCCACGAGTCGCGCAGCGCCCATCCGAGCGAGCGCTCCATCACCACCTGACGGTCGGGTCCGGTGGTCCGTTCGATCCGTACGGCCGTCATCGCCGGGTCTCCTTGCGCTTGCCGCGCTTCCCCGCACCCACGTCGGCGTCGGCGGCGTCCTCGGCCGCATGGCCGGTGAGGGTGAGGAACACGTCGTCGAGGGTGGGCCGCGTGATCTCGACGTCGCGGGCGTCGATGCCGGCGCCGTCGAGGTCGTGGACGACGTCGGGCGTGTTCGTGCCGACGCGCACCGGCACCATGACCCGCATCCCGTCGCGGGTCGTGCGGGCACCGGCCACGGCATGCGGCCCGAGCGCGGCGAGCACGTCGGCGTCGTTCGCCGGGCCCGCCAGCGTGATCGTCACCCGGTCGCCACCGACCTGGTCCTTCAGCTCCTCGGCGGTGCCCCGGGCGATCACGCCACCGTGATCGACGACGGCGATCTGGTCGGCGAGCCGATCGGCTTCCTCCAGGTACTGCGTGGTGAGCAGCGTGGTCGTCCCCTCGGCCACGAGCCGCTCGATCAGGTCCCACATGTCGAGGCGGCTGCGCGGATCGAGGCCCGTGGTCGGCTCGTCGAGGAACAGCACGAGCGGCCGGGCCACCAGGCTCATGGCGATGTCGAGGCGGCGTCGCATGCCGCCGGAGAAGCCCTTGACCACCCGGTCGGCCGCGTCCTCCCGCAGCTCGAACGTGGCCAGCAGCTCGGCGGCCCGGCGGCGGGCGGCGTCGCCGCTCATGCGGAAGAACCGGCCGACCAGCTCCAGGTTCTCGCGTGCCGTCAGGCGCTCGTCGACGGCGGCGAACTGGCCCGTGAGGCCGATGCGGGCCCGCACCTCGTGCGGGTGCTCGACCACGTCGATGCCGTCGATCGTGGCCCGGCCGGCGTCGGGCCGCAGCAGCGTGGTGAGGATGCGCACGGCGGTCGTCTTGCCGGCGCCGTTCGGGCCCAGCACCCCGAGCACGGTGCCCGCCTCGGCCGCGAGATCGAGGCCGCGCAACGCGCGGGTCTCGCCGAACCGCTTCTCGAGACCGACCGCTTCCAGAACGGGCATCGCCACCTCACCAGGGACCAGGCGATGAACCTATCCAGCGGGACGCCGCGCCACACGGGAATTTGCGCCTCAGCCGGCCACCCGGGGGTAGAGCTGGGGGAACCACGGACCGCGCAGCGGCTGGCCGGGTTCCACGAGCGCGCTGGTGCCCGGGTACGTGGGCGCCGGGCGGGGTTGGCGCTTGTAGACGATGTCGTCGCCGAAGAATCGGACCGACAGCGTGCGGCGGGGGCCGCCGCCGAGCCGGGCGCCGCCGCCGTGGAGCAGCCCGGGGTGGAACAGGATCACGTCACCGCGTCGCGTCGGGTACGACACGATGTCGAAGCTCGCCCGGTCGGCCTCGATGTCGGGGATGCGGTCGTACACGTCGAGCGGCGTGTACGGCGTTGTCTCGTCGTGGTAGTCGAACGCGGTGCCGGCGTAGGTGGGGCCCAGGTGCGAACCGCGCACGAACTCGAGCGACTCGTCGGCCGGCGTGTCCTCCAGCGTGATCCAGAACCCGGCGATCTGGCGACCGCCGGTGATCCAGTACGTCGTGTCCTGGTGCCACGGCGTGCGCCGGGCCTCGACCTGCGAGGCCTCCTTGACGAAGATCTGCTCGTAGAACAACCACAGGTTCTCGCTGCCGAGCACCGACGCCACGATGTCGACCACGGGCGAGTGCTCGAGCAGCATCCGGTACTCGGGCACGGCGTGGTAGTTGCAGTAGTCGTCGATGAACTCGCGCGTCGTGCCTTCGTAGTGCTTGGCGTAGAAGGGCCCGGGGTTGCGCAGGTTCCGCTTGACGCCGAGCTCCACCAGGTCCATCCACGTGGGCGCCAGCACCTGGGGCAGCAGCACCACGCCGTCCTCCCAGAACTGGCGCTTCATCTCCGCGGTCACGTACGGGTGCTCGGGCATGGCGACGTCCTATCGGCGGGGGCCGGTGAAGGCGTGGACGAGCCACGGCTCCTGCCGGCGCAGTTGATGGTCGAGGTAGGTGCGCACGGCCACCCGCGCCGGGTGGTCGGCATCGGGGAGCGCTTCGATGGCGACGACGAGCGCGGCGCGCAGACGCACCGCCTCGTCCTGCAGGCGGGCCACCGAGGGGTAGGTGCGCGGGTCGCGGGCGATCGCCAGCGCGTCGTCCACGGCCACCCGGGCGGCGGGGGGCAGGTCGTCGCGCCGGGCCAGCAGCAGCGCCCGCAGCTCGGCGTTGTCGTCGAAGAGCGCCTGTCCTTCGTGGGCGGCGCGGGCGCGCGCCGAGCGGAGCAGCTGCGACACCGTGAGGGCCAGGCTGGCCGCGTATTCGTCGTGGATGTCTGGCGCCAGGTAGCGGTCGAACGTGTCGATGATCGACGCCAGCACGTCGTCGAGGTCGGGATGGATCATCGGGCCCCCGCCGGCGCGAAGCCGCCGATGGCGGCGAAGCGCAGCTCGGCCTGGTATTGCATCTCGGTGGCCGACCAGGCGAACCGGGCCAGCCGGTTGCCGTTGAGGTGCACCTGGCGAGCGGCGTTGTGCGTGAACATCAGCATGGGCAGCGCGTAGAAGCGGCGGTAGTAGACCACGCGGTCCATCGTGACCTCGATGCCGGAGCGGCGACGGTAGTGGGCGAGCGCGTCGTCCCATCCCCACACGGTGCGTCCGTCACGCTCGATGACGGGCACCATCTCCTGCACCTGCGCCAGGTCGTAGGCGGGCTCGGCCAGGCAGGCCAGCTCCCAGTCGGACATGGCCACGATGCGGCCGTCGCGCCACACCTCTTCGCCGTGCCCGTTCGTGCCCTTGCAGAACGTGATGCACGGTGCCGGCGGAGCGGTGCGTCGCAGCCAGTCGATGCCCTCGGCCAGCACCGGGCTCGGCTCGAACTGCACCTCGCCCAGGCGGCGCCGGAACCAGCGGATGAGGTTCGGGGCGACGTCGTCGGGGCCGTCGGGCACCGGGAAAAGCTCGTCCATGCCGAGGGCGCGCCAGTCGCACGCGTGCACGAGCGCCAGCTTGTCGAGGTGCTCCCTGCATGCCTCGATGCGCTGCTCGTCGTCGGCCGGGTCGCGGCTGGCGAGGAACGGCAACCGCCACTCGCCTTCGACGAGCGTGCGCACGTAGGCCGGTCGCCCGTCGGGCATCCACGCCGGGTCGTCCTCGAAGAACAGGGCACGGGCGACCGGCACGTCGCTCCGCATCAGGCGCCGGTAGACGCCGTGCTCCACCTCGAGCGGCACCGGGTCGACCGAGCCGACCTCGTGGTCGCGCCGCACGACGTAGCCGCGCGGCGCGACGCCGTCGCCGGTCGTTACGAGTGCGTCGACGAGCCACGTCTCCCGCGACACGCCGCGCGACGCCCGCCGGACCGACGTGGCCTCGACGCGGTGCACGCCGACGTCGAGCTGCCCAAGCCGATGGGTCAGCCAGGCGGTCGTGTCGGCGAGCGACACGAGCGACGGGCCCGCGACGGACGCAGCCACCGTCGTCAGCCCTCGATGCCGTACGGCCGGTAGGGCGGGTCGATGAACAGCTCCACCTGGGCGGCGCCGACCGACACCTCGCCGTCGGGGCTGGTGGTCGTGGTGCGGACCAGGTGCTCGGCGTGCGGGGCGCCGCCGGTCACCGTGCGCCCGTCGTAGGTCACGTGCTGGAACGGCTGCACCGAGAAGTCGAAGTCGTCCCACTCGAGCACCACGTCCTCGGTGCCGGCGTAGGTGGCGATCGACCCGCCGTCGGACCAGCTCCCGCCCCGGTAGCCGATCGTGTGGGGCCACCAGGGGGTGCCCACGTTCTGCTGGTGCTGCGTCCACGTGCGGCCGTCGGCATCGGTGAGGACCACGTCGGCCGAGTCGAACACGAGGGTTCCCGGCACGAGGTGCACGCGGTGCTCGGCGGCCACCAGGTGGATCGTCTCACCGTGCAGGCCGCGGTGCAGCGCGCCTTCGAACGGCGTGCCGAACGTGTCGTTCAGCTCGATGCGCTCGCCGTCGGCGCCCTCGTGCAGACCGAAGAACCCGCTGATGCCCGGCGACGAGAACACCGTCCAGTAGCGCAGCGCGCGCCGCACGGCCGGCCGTTCGGGCGGGCGTACGAACCGGCTGGCCGGGGCCAGCGGCGGGCGCTCGAAGTAGGTGCCCCACGAGTGGTCGCGGCTGGCCCACCACCGGTCGCGCTCCACCTCGATGCGGCGGCCTTCGAGCTCGATCCAGCCCTCGGCCGTGCCGCTCTGCGTGTAGCGCGTCTGGTCGGTGGTGCGTCGGCCCCGGCTGGTCGCCGTGTGGTGGGCCTCCTCGAAGGCCGGGGCGGTGGCCAGCCAGCGCAGGTCGAAGCTGAGCCCCGAGTCGTTGGGTGCCAGCGTGAGGACGGTCTCGGACTCGCTGCGCTGGGCGAAGCAGGGGGGGTGCGGTACCTTCGGGATGTATTCCCGCGAGCAGGACGAACGCTATCACCACCGCACGATACTGGCCCAATCGCTCGAAAAGGCGATCGCC
>JANPGL010000565.1:0-2494 GCA_031423915.1 Actinomycetes bacterium
TCGAACGTACGCTCAGGAGCCGGCCGGATGGCCGTGCGGGGCTGCGGGTAGAACGGCCCGTCGCCTTCGATGAAGCCCGTCCTCAGCGCGTCCAGGACCATGGCCGCGCCCTCGTCGAAGCGGCCGCGCGACTCGTCCATCTCGATGCCGCGGAAGTGGCTGTACTCGCGCCGGCTGAGTCCGCGGCCCATCCCGAACCGGAGCCGCCCGTCGGCGATGCAGTCGAGCAGCGCGACCTTCTCGGCCACGCGCAGGGGTTCGTTCCACGGCATGATCACGGCGGCGGTGCCGACGTCGACGTGGGTGGTGCGCGCCACGATCGAGGCCAGCCACTCGGTGTTGTCGGGGCAGAACGAGTAGTCGTAGAAGTGGTGCTCCACGGCCCACACGCAGTCGAACCCGAGGTCCTCGGCCAGCAGCGCCAACCGGGTGTCCTCGCGGTACACCTGCCCGTCCGTCATGCCCGGCCAGCCGTGGCTGGAGAACAGCGTCTGTATGCCGACGTCCATGCGGTCCCCTCCGTGTGACTCGGTGAATGAAAGCTAATCAAGATTCGAAAATCGCGCCAACCCGCCGAGGGTCGCTGCCCCGGAGCTGACGTCGACGGTCATGCGCCGGCGATCTTGTCGGCGGCCAGGGGAACCATGCGGAACTTCTGCACCTTGCCGGTCGGCGTGGTCGGCAGCTCGCCCGGCGTCGAGAACACGACGTGCTTGGGCACCTTGAAGCGGGCGAGCTTGTCCCGGCACAACGCCAACACCGTGTCGGGGTCGACGGTGGCGCCCGTTTCGGGCACGATCCAGATGCAGCCCGCCTCGCCCCAGCGTTCGTCGGGCACGCCGAGGGCGAAGGCCTGGCTGACGCCGGGGACCTGCACGACGAGCTCCTCGATCTCCTTGGGCATGACCAGCTCGCCCCCGCTCTTGTACAGCTCCTTGCTGCGCCCGGTGAGGCGCAGGTACCCGTCGGTGCCCACGATGCCCAGGTCGCCGGAGTGGAGCCATCCGTCGCGCCACGCCTCGGCCGTCTCACCGGGCTTGTCCCAGAAGCCGCGCATGTGGGTGGGGCCGCGCGACACGAGCTCGCCCTCGGCGCCCGCGGGCAGCCGCGCGCCCGTGGCGCTGTCGACGCTGGCGTACTCGCACAGGGCACCGCCGAGGTCGACCAGGCCGGCGACGCCCGCCATCTTCACCCGGCCCACGGTCGTGGTGTGCCGCTCGAGCGGATCCTCGGGCAGGGTCAGCACCATCGAGCCGCCGCACTCGGTCATCCCGTAACCGGTGGTGACCTCGGTGATGCCCAGTTCGGTGGCGGCGCGCTCCCACACCCACGTCGGCGCCGGCGCGGCACCGCACAGGATGGCGTCGAGCGAGGAGAGGTCACGCGTCAGCCGATCTGGGTGTTCGAGCAGCGCCACGGCCATCGTCGGCACGGCCAGCATGTCGTTGGCCCGGTGACGCTCGACGCTCGCCAGGTAGTCGGCCGCCGAGAACGTGAGGCGCGGGATGACGGCGCCACCGACGTGCATCACCGCCAACAGGCCCTCGACGAGCGCGAACATGTGGTAGCAGGGCAGGGAGAACAGGATGCGGCGACCGTCCTGGTACGCCCGCGTGAGGGCCGAGGCGTACGCCGTGCGGATCGGCGCGTCGTGCGCCACGACCACGCCTTTCGGCGAGCCGGTCGTGCCGGAGGTGTAGAGGATGTCGGCGTCGTCGAACGGCGAGACGGATGAGTCGTCGGCGCCACCGGGCGACGCGTCGCCGAGCGCGGCGACTTCCTCGAGGGTCGGCACGCTCGCCCGTCTGCGGTCGTCGGTCGGCAGCACGACGACGCAGCGCAGGTCCGGCAGCGCCTCGGTCGCGCCGGCCTCCCAACCCGGTGCGATCTCGTCGAGCATGCCCAACTGGTCGAGGCCCGGGAACGACGTCATCGTGACCAGCGCGTGGCAGCGGGACTGGCGCAGCACGTACGCGAGCTCGTCGGTGCGGTAAAGGAAGTTGAACGGGATGGCGACGGCGCCGGCGCGGGCCACCGCGAACTTCACCGGGGCGAACTCGAGGTGGTTGGCCATGATGATGCCGACCCGGTCGCCAGGCCGGATCCCGAGCGCGGCGAGACCGTCCGCCAGGGCGGTCGCCCAGCGGTCGACCTCGGCGTAGGTGAGCGTGCGATCGTCGGTGATGACGAACGGTCGGTCGGCGTATCGCTCGGCCTGGCGGTGCAGGAACGCGCCCAGGGTCGATGGCTCCCAAACCGGGTAGCGGCGCTCGAGCTCCGCGCGACGACGATCGATGTCGGTCCCCATGGCGATGAATCTAATCCGGATACGAGGAGGGGATCGCCGGTCCGACGAGAGGTCGACGTGGCACAATGACGCCGGTGTCGGCCCAGCAGACGAAGTCGGAGCGGACCCGCCAGCGCATCCTCGACGCGGCGGCCGAGGTCCTGGCCGAGCGCGGGTACACCGACGCCCGGCTGACCGACATCGCCG